>JBBIHD010000108.1:3126-7546 GCA_037447195.1 Nitrospirota bacterium
GATCAGCGCCCCAGGCGTGCTGGGCAACGACACCGATGCCGACGGCGATGCGCTCACGGTGCGGGTCACCTGGGGTGACGGGAGGGAGTCGACAGGACCCGGCGGCGCCACCCTTGAGAACACCTACCGTCTGAACGGAACCTATAAGATCTTCTACCGGGTGACGGACAGCAAAGGCGCCAGTTCCCTGCTGTCCTTTAGCCTGAAGGTGCCGTTGTAACTCACTTGCGATCATACCAATAGAGCAGATGCAGGCGGAGTGCTCCGGCATTCCGCCTGTTTTTTTCGCAGTCGGGTATCGCTGTTTGCCGTCAATGGGGCGGCATCAAATGCATGAAGTTGCATGATTTATGCTGGGTGAAATAACCCACAGGGAACATGATATCACCCACGGGCGCGGCTCATTCATGAAAATATAGTCCATGCAAAAATAAATATTTGTTGATGCATGCAGTCATCTCATGAACATGCTGAAATCAAGCCGTTTTTGTTTATGCTATTCTATTGCAGTAATTGTGTCCCGCTGTATCGAGGTTGGCACATACTTTGCTTTTATTTTAATACTAATGTATCTGACCGAGGTGGAATTGTCATGGCATCGCCGATCACATTGCCTCCATGGCCGCTGGTTGCCATTGCCGTCCTGCTGCTGTTCGACGCGTCTTCAGGACGAGCTCAGGGAAACCTGGACCTCCCGGACCTTCCGTCTCCCGTCGAGTACGGGGACGTGCTGATGTCGAGGACATCCCAGAAGGAGGGCATGGTGCCGGTGGTATTTTCCCACTGGGTGCACCGGGCGAGGTTCACCTGCCGCGTCTGTCATACGGAACTCTTTTTTTCCATGGCCGCCGACCAGACACAGATCGTCTGCAGGGAAGGAAAGATGGATGGGGCGTTCTGCGCTGTCTGTCACAATGGGACCGCAGCGTTCGGACCCCGGGAAGGGGCGGTGAAGAACTGCGCGAAATGCCATAATGCGAATGCAAGTCCGAACAGGGAAACGTTCCAGTCCCTGCAGAAAAAACTGCCCCGGTCAGAGCACGGCAACGGTATCGACTGGGTAAAGGCGCTCGCGTCCGGCGCGATCAGGCCGAAAAAGGACCTCGGACAGGGAGCTCCGGCCATTCATCTCAACAGAACGCTCACCCTTCGCGCCGAGCTGTCCGGCATACCGCCGGCCGTCTTTCCCCACGGGGCCCACGAAGAGTGGCTCGACTGTTCGGCCTGCCATCCCGAACTGTTCAACATAAAGAAGAAAGGTACACAGCACTTTTCCATGGCCAGGATCGTACGGGGGGATTTCTGCGGCGTCTGTCATCGTGCAGTCGCCTTTCCCTTGAATGACTGCAAAAGATGCCATCCTGCCATGCGGCGGTAGCGCAGGCGCGGAGGAGGAAGGCTGCGGCGTAAAGAGGGGGCAGCAGGTGCATGAGTGGCGACAACATACACGTGAACAGTGCAGCGGAGCAGTGGACCTCCAGATCACGGTTCTCGAATCGGGCAGATTGGAACGGGTGCAGTGCAGGGGTGCGATGGTCGACATCAGCTGCGGAGGGGTCGGCATTGTGACCGATCATCTGCTGGAGCCGGGTTTCGTGCGGCTGACCGGCATTGCAGGCCAGGAGTCGGGCATGGTCGTCTGGGCCAGGCCGTCAGGCGGACTGCAATGGAGGGTGGGGATCCAGTTCATGCATGCATTCGCGAAGCTGATGCGAAAGAACGGTGAACATGAACGGTGTGAGGAGATGATGTCGTATTTCGAGTGTTCCGAAGCGGAGTCCGGACCGAGGGGCCGCGGCCGGGACCGGTAAGCGAGCGGTCGTCCGGAAAAGAGCATGGTGGACGTACATGAGCGCTGAAGCAGCGAATGGGAGCGGCAATCACGTTTTCCCGTTCGCGTCCTGAGCAGCCAGGCGCAGTGGATCGGTCGATGCTAGGGCCGCGAGGGTCTGCGGTCCTGTTTCAGGTGGCATGCGGAGCAGAGCGGCTTTCCCTTCTGCCTCCTGAGCGTTCGATCTCGCTTCTGCATATCACCGGCGTGGAATGCATGGCAGGTAATGCAGGTCATCCTGCCGTTCTCATCAAGCGGCATGTTAGGGGGAACGGCCATGGAGGGGGCAACATCCACGGGATGCGAGGCGCCGGACGCAGCTGCATGGCCGGCATGACAGCGGGTGCAGACCGCTGCTGTATCGGCTCTGAACAGCCGTTCCTTGCCCGGAAAGGGCGTCCGGACATGGCAGTCGAGGCAGGGCAGGGAACCCCTAGTGTCATGGACGGCCGCTGCCGACCCGGTGGAGCTTATGAGAACAAGCACGATGAACAACGCCTTCATATAATTCCTTCCCGCACAACGAGACAGGACCACGCAGCCTCTCCACCCTCCCGGCAGGGAAAGGCATTGCCTCATCAGGAATCGATCATGTGGCAGGAAAAACAGAGTTCGCTGCCCCGGTCGCTCATCACCAGGCGCTTTTCGATCGTGGAATAGGGATCATGGCAGGAACCGCATCCCACCTTCCCGCCGAAGAACCTGATCCGGGGGTCAACCTGGATGCGGGGCCTGAGATCGGTTTTTCTGCCGCGTTTAAGCCGCGCTGATTCATAATCGATCCCGATGGGATGGCTGCCCTTGTCATGCCGCAGAAAGTCCCTCCCGTGGACCCAGACCCCCGTGGTGACCGTGGCCGATGCTGAAAATGAGCCGTCGTGGCAGCCAATGCAGTTCTTTGACAAGGCATCTATGCCCTGGGACGGATCGGTCACGACGTATTTTGAAAGAGCGTGCGGCTCCGCCAGCGTCTCAGCGTGGCCGCCCTGGTCTCCGCGGAACCCCGGGTGGCATATTCTGCAGAAATCAGCGCGCGATTCCCGGCGCCTGAGGAAGCGCGTGGAAAGCCCCTCGGCATCGAACCGGGGTCCATGTACGGCATGGCAGGTGGAACAGGTGATCTCGCCTTTCGGGGAGAGCGGCAGGTCGGCGGGAACGGAGACCGTGGACGGCCTGACGTCGACGGGATGGGAATAGTGGTCAAGGATGGCCTGGTGGCATCTTCCGCAGATCGCCGTTACCGACTGGACGAGACGGCGATCAGTGCTCGTGCCGTCGGGAGCGGTCAGATGGCAGTCCAGGCACCGGGGAAACTCATGGGGTCCCGGCTGCATGCTGTACAGAAGAAGGCCCATTCCGACGAGCAGGCATAGGGTGACTGCCCAAACCGCCGTCATTCTGCTTCTGCTCACGGACATCAGGCCCCGGGCTGGTCCGCAGAGGCGAAGCGGACCCCCACGCGGTATCTGTTCTCGGCGCGAACTGTCCACATGACGACTCCTGTGCGCCCGAAGGCCGTGTTCTTGAACTTCAGCAGGTTCCCCGGTTCAAGGGGCGCATCGGTATAGAAGCCGATGCCGCTTGCGCTCACGTCAATGAGCGTTCCTGCTTCGTTTTGGGCAGCATCCGCTCCCGGGATCACGCCGGGCGTCACGATGGAGAATTCTACCTTCCGGGTCTGCTGTTGTCGCATGGTCCGTCTCTTGTTCATCTTGCTGTTCATGGCAATTATTTCCGGGTCCTTTTCTTCTCCTGGTCCTGCGCATCGGCGGGCTCGGGCGCTTTTCCCGGCGTCTTGCGGTCATAGTTGAATTTCTGATGGCACCCCGGCGCGCAGCTGCCGCCCGTGTCCGTTTTGACGAACTTGATCGGCAGGTTCCACTTGCCGAAAAGCACTTTGTCGGCGACCAGTTTCGGCGCAGAAGAGCCATGCGCCAGATGGCAGGACTGGCAGCTCCGGCCCTTTTCTTTCTTATTCACATGCAGGTGATGCAGGTTCCGGTCGCCGTCCCGGAAGCCCGTGGCATAGGACGTGGTCGGGAATCGCAGCAGGTCCCGGTTGTGGCAGGTAAAGCAGAGGCCATACTGCTTGTCATCGTAGGCTACATAAAAGTCGTCAGGGAAGGAGCCCTTCAGCAGCTTGCCGTGCACGGACCCGTGGGGATCATGGCAGGGCGTGCAGGAGTCCTTCGCGATGGGGCCGTGCAGGACCTTCAGGTCCTTGGCGATCACCTTGGGATGGCATTCAAGGCAGAGGTCCTTGCCGGACTTTGCCAGGAGCTTCGGCATATCGCTCGAGTGGGGCGCATGGCAGGATGAGCATCCTTTCTGCGTCCTGATGGGAGGATGCAGGGACTTCGCCTTCCGGATCGCGTCGCCGACGCGGGAATGGCATTGCAGGCATACGCTCTCTCCTTCGCCGGAGAGGAGCTTTTTCGACGGCGATCCATGAGGGTTATGGCATGAGGTGCAGCCGCCGGCCAGCGCTGAATGCAGGTGCTTCCGTTTCATATCGGACTGGATGTTCACGTGGCAAAGATAACAGAGCTCGGCATCCTTCTTGATGACAAGCGCCTTGAGATCAGCGCC
>JBBIHD010000109.1:0-7427 GCA_037447195.1 Nitrospirota bacterium
AAGGTCAAGCCGCGTTCAGCGGTCAAGGAGAGAAAATGACACTGATATATTTTCTGATAGTCATCGGCATCCTGGTCTTCGTCCACGAGCTGGGCCACTTCATCATGGCAAAGCGCGCCGGCGTTCGGGTCGAGAAGTTCTCGCTCGGCATGGGGCCAAAGGTGGTGGGATACAAGAAGGGCGACACGGAGTACATCATCTCGGCCCTGCCGCTCGGCGGGTACGTGAAGATGGCAGGCGAGAATCCCGATGAGGAAAAGACCGGCGCCGGAGACGAGTTCCAGTCCAAGACCGTATGGCAGCGCGCCAAGATAGCCGCCGCCGGATCGCTCACGAACATCGCCCTCGCGTTCATCGTCATGCCTTTTGTGTTCATGATCGGGACGCCGGCCGAGGGTCCTGCCCGCGTCGGCTTCGTGGAAAAGGGATCGCCGGCGGAGCGGTCCGGGTTCAAGGAAGGCGACGTGCTTGAGAAGGTCAACGGGAGGTCCATCGACGGATGGACAAAGGCGCTGTCCCTGATCGCCGTGAATCCTGAAACCGAAGTACAGGTCATGGTCGACCGGGACGGTGAGAAAATGTCGTTCACGCTCCGGCCTGAGGTGGCAACGGAATTCAAGATAGGCTCCTCGGGCCTGGTGCCTGATATGCTCGTGGAGATCGGTGCGATCACCTCGGGTTTCCCTGCGGACAAGGCCGGCATCAAGCTGCATGACAAGATACTTGCCCTTGACGGGAAAACGATCTATCATTGGAACCAGTTCGCCCGCGCCGTGCGGGAAAGCAACGGCAAGCCCATGAAATTCTCGGTAGAACGCGACGGCAGGAGGACCAGCATCACCGTCTCTGCCATTGAAAGCGGCGGCAATTATGTGATCGGCGTGCAGCCCTTTCAGCACCTGGTCATCAGAACATACGGCTTCTTTGAGTCCCTGAGCCTCGGCTTCCATAAGACCATCGAGGTGATCGACCTTACCTTCATCACCCTTAAGAAGCTCCTGACCTTCAGCCTGTCCATCAAGACCCTCGGCGGGCCCGTGATGATCGCCCAGATGTCGGGCCAGGCGGCAGAAATGGGCCTCTCGGCGTTCCTGAACCTTCTTGCCGTGGTGAGCGTTTCCCTGGGCATCCTGAACCTGCTGCCCATACCGGTGCTGGACGGCGGCCTGCTCGTGTTCCTCGGCATCGAGGCGGTCCGGAAAAAACCGTTGAGTGAAAAGACCATGCATGTTGCCCAGAGCATCGGCGCCGCGGTCCTGATCTCGCTGATCGCCGTGGTGTCCTATAATGATGTCATGCGGGTCTTCTTCAGTAATTAAAGTACGTTGCGATCTGAGATAATTCTAAAAACGGCAGTTGGGACACGGAAAATGCGGATAAACCCTGAGAAGGCAAATACTCTTGTTCTGAATATCTTTTCACCGTGCAGGTGAGTTCTTTTTCAAGAGTTAACCGTAGGTTTCTTTCGATTTAATCAGACGTTATCAGATTTTATCCGCGTCCAAATGCTCTTTATAGGATAATGCATTTTCGCGCAAAGCCGCATACGTCGCAAAGAAAGGCATAGAAGAAGGTTGGCCGTTGCTTTCCTTCGCGTCTTTGCGTCTTGGCGCGAGACGCCTTGCTTTTATGTTTGGCCTGAAGCGCGGCTTCGTGAATACTACAGGGGACGCAGCCGATTTACTCCAAGAACGAGACCATGAACATCCAGGAGAGCGCGGGCATCACGCGCAGGAAAACAAGACAGCTTGCCGTCGGCCGCGTCCTGATCGGCGGCGGAGCGCCGGTCGCGGTCCAGTCCATGTGCAACACGGACACGCGGGACGTCGAGTCCACGATGGCGCAGATCGGCAGGCTCGAGCAGGCAGGATGTGAGATCGTCCGGCTGGCCGTGCCTGACGCGGAAGCTGCACAGGCGCTCAAGGGGATCAGAAAAGGGACCACGGTCCCGCTCATCGCGGACATCCATTTCGACTACCGCCTCGCCCTCGAAGCGGTGAAGCAGGGCGTGGACGGCCTGCGCATCAATCCCGGCAACATCGGCGGCAAGGAAAAGGTGGGCGAGGTCGTGAAAGCCTGCCGGGACCGCAGCATCCCCATCCGCATCGGTGTGAACGCCGGTTCCCTTGAGAAGCACCTTCTCGAAAAGTTCAAGCACCCCACTCCGGAAGCGCTCGTCGAGAGCGCCTTCGGCCACATCCGCATCCTCGAGGACCTGGACTACCGCATCATCAAGGTATCGCTCAAGGCATCGGACGTGATGACCACTGTCGAGGCCTATCGTCTGTTCTCGCAAAAGTCCGACTATCCGCTCCATATCGGCATCTCCGAGGCTGGCACGCTCTTTTCCGGCACTGTGAAGTCCAGCGTGGGCCTGGGCATCCTGCTGGCCGAAGGCATCGGCGACACCATGCGCGTTTCGCTGACGGCCGATCCGGTCCAGGAGGTGCGCGCGGCCTGGGAGATCCTGAAGGCCCTCAGGATCCGGCAGCGCGGCATCAACATCATCTCCTGCCCCACCTGCGGCAGGACCGAGATCGACATCATCGGCCTTGCCGAGGAGGTGGAGCGCAGGCTGCAGCACATCACCGCTCCGCTCACCGTGGCGGTCATGGGCTGCGTGGTGAACGGCCCGGGCGAGGCACGGGAGGCCGACGTGGGCATTGCAGGCGGCAAGGGAGTGGGCCTTCTGTTCAAGCACGGCGAGATTGTCAAAAAGTTCGATGAGAAGGAACTGGCCGATGTGCTGGTGAGGGAAGTGGAAGAAATCATCGCAAAGAAAGCAGGCAGTAAACGGTAAGCAGTACGCAGCCGGCAGCGGCAATGAGTGCGGCAAAGCTTGGACCCTGCGATGCTCATAATATGATTGACAGGCCATAGTATGAATGCTATCATTAAATAAGATTAATGGTTGATTGTCATATTTTGGCGGAGGTGTAGCCATGAAGACGCTGGTGAGCGAGCGGGGGCAGATAGTTATTCCGAAAAAAATCCGGGAGACCATACACCTGAACAAGGGCGATGAACTGGAGATCGAGGTCCGCGGTGAGACGATCGTGCTGCGGCCGCTCCGGAGGTTCAAAGCCAAAAAATGGCAGGATTATGCCGGCGTCGGAGAAGGCATCGTGGCAGCTCACCTCAAGGATAAGAAGAAGGAAAAAGCTGATGAAGATGCTTATTCTCGATAGCTATGCGCTGCTCTGTCTTTTCGATAAGAAAAGACAGGCGGAGAAAGACGCGGTAATGAAGTATCTTGAAAATGCGGAGAGAGGGAAGATAAGGCTGTATATCAGCAAGGTCAACGAAGGTGAAGTGTTTTATAAGCTCTATAAGTACCTCGGCGCCGAGATCGCGGCGGGCTTCCGGGCGGATCTTAAGCGAGGCATGTTTCCGCTCCAGGTTGTTCCGGTGAGCGACAAGCGGGTAGACGATGCATCCCTGATCAAGGCGAAATATCCTGTATCCTATGCCGATGCCTTCTGTATAGAACTCGCCATGGACATGAACCTTCCCGTCGTGACCGGCGATCCCGAGTTTGCGGTCGTGAAGGATGTTGTCGCCGTGCAGCCGCTGGTGGAGTAGCCTGCCGAAAGCACGTTGATCCACGTTTTCCTGTTTTCGCTGTCGTTATTGTGGAGGCAAAACCGATGCGTTATTCCCGTCTATTCATTCCGACCCTGAAAGAAGCGCCTTCCGACGCCGAAGCAGCGTCGCACAAGCTCATGGTGCGGGGCGGCTTCGTGCGCCAGCTCGCGGCGGGGCTGTACATCTATCTGCCGCTGGGCCAGCGGGTGATGGAGAAGATCAACACCATCATCCGCGAGGAGATGAACGCCATCGGCGCCCAGGAAGTGACCATGCCGGTGCTGCATCCCGCCGAGGTCTGGCAGCAGACGGGCCGGTGGGAGACCATCGGCGACGAGATGTTCCGCCTGAAGGACCGCGGCGGCCGGGACATGTGCCTGGGCATGACGCACGAGGAGATCATGACCTGGCTGGCTGCCCATGACCTGCGCTCCTACCGGGACCTGCCGCAGATGTGGTACCAGCTCCAGACCAAGCTGCGCGACGAGGCCCGGCCCAAGAGCGGCGTGCTCAGGACGCGCGAGTTCGTGATGAAGGACTCCTACAGCTTCGACCGCGACGAGGAGGGGCTCGACAGGTCCTACCAGCTCCATCTCGAGGCGTATAAGAAGATCTATGCTCGCTGCGGGCTGAAGTTCCATGTGGTCCAGAGCGACACGGGCATGATGGGCGGGTCCATGGCCCACGAGTTCATGGCGCCCTCTCCGGCGGGCGAGGACGTGGTGGCGCTTTGCGACAGCTGCGGATACGCGGCGAACGTTGAGCTGGCCCTGTCCGCGCCAAAGCAGGCCGCTGTTCCCGACTGGAAGTACGAAGAGGTTGCCACGCCGGAGAAGCGGACTATCGATGAAGTGACCCGCTTCCTGAAGCTCACCCCGGACCTGTTCATCAAGTCCATCCTGGTGATGGGCGAGTCCGGCCCGGTGCTGGCCCTGGTGCGGGGCGACCAGACGCTGCACGAAAAGAAGCTGGCAAAGTTCATCGGGCCCCATCGTCCTGCCCAGAAGGACGAGGTGAAGGGCGCGCTCGGCGTGCCTGCCGGGTTCATCGGCCCCATGGGCCACAAGGTCAGGATGATCGCTGACAGTTCGTTGAAGGAAGGGCTCTACGTCGCCGGCGCGAACAAAGAGGGCTATCACGCAAAGGGTGTGCGGCCCGGCGAGCATTTCAAGGCGGAGTTCGCCGACATCCATGTGGCAGGGCCGGGTGATGCCTGCACGGCATGCGGCAAGCCGCTGCGCACGGAGCGCGTCATCGAGATCGGGAACATCTTCAAGCTCGGCACCAAGTATTCCGCAGCGCTGAAAGCCACGTTCCTGGACGAGGACGGATCAGAGAAGCCGATCATCATGGGCAGCTACGGCATCGGGCCGGCGCGCGTGGCTGCCGCGGCCATTGAGCAGGGCCATGACGAGAACGGCATGATCTGGCCGCTGTCCATCTCCCCCTTTCAGGTCCTTGTCATCCCCGTGAACGTGAAGGATGCTGCATCCATGGACAAGGCCGAGGAGATCTACGCGGCCTTGGAGGAGAAGGGCTTCGAGGTGCTGCTGGACGACCGGGACGAGCGGGCCGGCGTGAAGTTCAAGGATGCGGACCTCATCGGCATTCCCTGGCGCGTGGTGATCGGCGAGAAGGGGCTGAAGGAAGGCATCGTCGAATTGAAGGAGCGCAGGACGGGCGGCCTTGAGAAGGTGCCTGCTGCCGAGGCTGTGGACCGTGTTGTGCGCAAGCTGGTGATCGAGGCATAGCGGACGCCGCAGGAGAGGTTTTTCGTAATTACTCAGGTCAGCCGCTCGCTCTGTCGCTTAGCGTGCCATAAAACGCCGAAACTTCAACAGAACAAGTGCTTATACCCTCAGCGCTTTCGGTCCGCGGGCGCTTACACTGCACGCTCACAGCGCCTATCGCTCATGGCTGACCTGAGTACCTGAGCAGTTACGGTTTTTCCAGCCTGCCAGCCCTCCTCTGGCATCGGGAATTTCTGTGGTCAGGGCAGATAAATATAGTCACGCGGTCGCTGCAAGGCTGCGGGGCACAAAAAAACTTGAATTTTCAGGATAAAGCGCCTATAATCACTCTTCATGGAGGGTGCGCGCATGGAAGAGGTAGTAAAAATGGGGCTGACCCCCCAGCAGTCCGCCGAGATCAAGCGACAGATCGGATTTGAGCTCAGGGAGATCTACCTGAGCAAACGGTCGCTGAACAAGCTCCGGGTGTTCCGGCTTCGCCTCAATGAGGAGCAGCAGGAGCTGCTGGAAGACAAATTGGGGCAGAAGGTGAAGGAGTTGACCGTCACTCGTTCCGTCGCCACCAGGATACTCTGACGGCAGCCTGTTCGCCAGTCCCTGCTGTCGCAGCGTCCTGTGACGTATCTTTGTATACGCCTGAAGGAGAAGGGAGGTGACTGTTGGTGAAAAGATTTCTCGCCGTTCTCGTTTGTCTGATGTTCGTCGCAGCAGTCGGATTTATCGGATGCAAGAAAAAGGAGCAGCAGCCCAAACCGGTCCAGAAGCCCGTCGTGACGCCCGTGGCGCCCGCACCCGCACCTGAACCGGCCCCTGCGCCACCGCCTCCGCCGCCGAAGCCGGCACCGAAGCCGTCCAAGCCGGCGAAGAGGTAGCGCTTCAGAGCGCGACCTGCAGTTGATCACCAACATGCACCTGTGGCCCCCCTTGCGGGGGCCTTTTATTTCAGACCGAAGGTATACAACGGAATCTTTATATTCAGTCAGCCTAAAAAAAATGACCGTTGGACGCTGATTTTCGCGAATGAACGCGGATAAAACCGGACTTTTTATTGAAAGACGATTAACCATCAGGGTGAAGATTTTACCAAGACAACGTATGTTTTTATCAGCCGTGATCCGATTTTATCAGGTTTGATCCGCGTCCAAAAAGCTTTTTTCAGGTTCAGGCATTATTCAGGCACTTCCAGGGGCGTGTTGCGCTCCAGGAATGCCGGTCCCATCTTTGTACGTTACGTCGTGAAGAAATGAATTTCGGTTCACCATCTCTATGCAACGACTGACAGTCGATCTTCTGAACGACATCCTGCTCAAGGCGGGATACCTCTCTCCCGAGCAGGCGCGGGAGATCAAGGTAAAGCAGGATGTGCAGCGCATGAAGGTGCTGAAGGCGCGGGGCGAGACCCTGCACCGCGGCCGCGTGCACATCGAGGACGAGGTTTCGCCTGTCGAAGTCGCCGCGTCGTTCGGCTTTGAGCTCCCCGGCTCGCCCGGAAGGGTGCTGACCGAGGACCTGATCACCGAGGCGGTGGCGAAGCACGCGGGCATGGCCTTCAGGAAGATCGACCCCCTCAAGCTGAACCCCGACATTGTCACGCAGATACTGTCCAAGGCCTTCGCGCGCCGGACCGTGGCCGTGCCCCTGGAGCGGCAGGACGATACGCTCACCCTTGCCGTGGCTGACCCCTACAACGCCGAGGTGGTCGAGAACATTGAGCGGATGGGATACCGCGTGAACCGCGTGGTATCGCCCAAGTCGGACATCGTCAAGATCATCACCGAGTTCTACGGCTTTCGCTCCTCCGTCACGGCTGCCGCCAGGGAGATGACGGCGGGCGTCGACCTGGGGAACCTGGAACAGTTCGTCAAGATGAAGTCCGTGAGCGACATCGACGCCACGGACAAGCATATCGTGAACGCCGTGGAGTTTCTGCTCCGCTACGCCTTTGACCAGCGGGCGAGCGATATTCACGTAGAGCCGAAGCGCGAGTCGAGCGAGATGCGCCTCCGGATCGATGGCATGCTCCACGTCGTTCATCGCGTTCCCCGGGCCGTGCATCCCGCCATTGTCTCGCGCATCAAGATGCTGTCGCGG
>JBBIHD010000110.1:0-7387 GCA_037447195.1 Nitrospirota bacterium
GATCTGAAAAGGGACAGTCCCCTTTGATTCCAGGGGGACTGTCCCTATAGTGCGGGACCAGCAAGGGAGCGACAGCATGGACTATACGATACGCATAGGCGGCGCAGCGGGCCAGGGGATCCAGACGATCGGCGAGACGCTGGGACGGGTCTTCGCGCGGACAGGCTACTTTGTGTTCACCCACCAGGACTACGAGTCGCGGGTGCGCGGAGGCCATAATTATTACCAGATCCGCGTGTCGACGCAGCCGGTGTACGCCTCGCGGGACGGCATTGACATTCTCGTTGCCCTGGACAGCGAGACCATCCCCCGCTACGAAAAGGAGCGCACGAAGCGGGCGCAGGTCGTGTACGACTCCTCGGCCCTCAAGAAGACCTACGAAGGCCCGGCCTTTGTCGATATTCCCTTCGCCAGGCTCGCCAAAGAGCACGGCGGCAGCCCGATCATGGCGAACACCGTTGCAACAGGCGCCGTGCTCGGCATGCTGGGCATGCAGCTTGACGCTCTGCTCGCGCTCATCGCCGAGACCTTCAGCAAGAAGGGCGACGCGGTAATAAGCGCGAACCGGAAGGCGGCGCAGGCCGGCCACGACCGCGCCGTGGACCAGTGCGTCACCTGTTCCTTTGCCGGGAAACAGGAGGGCGCAACGGCCGGGCGGAAGAAGCGCATGCTCATTGCGGGCATCGAAACGATCGCGCTGGGCGCCATTGCGGGAGGCTGCCGGTTCTACGCTGCCTATCCCATGACGCCGTCAACGGGCGTCATGAACTATATCGCGTCAAAGGCGGAGCAGTTCGGCATCGTTGTCGAGCAGGCAGAGGACGAGATCGCGGCCATCAACATGGCCCTGGGCGCCTCTTTTGCCGGCGTCCGCGCCATGACCGGCACGTCAGGCGGCGGCTTTGCGCTCATGGTGGAGGGGCTTTCGCTGGCCGGGATCACGGAAACGCCGGTGGTCATCGCCATGGGGCAGCGTCCAGGGCCGGCAACGGGACTGCCTACGCGGACGGAGCAGGGCGAACTGCAGTTCCTTGTCTCGGCGGGCCATGGTGAGTTTCCGCGCATCATCTTTGCGCCCGGGACGCCTGCACAGGCCCTGCACCAGACAGCGCGGGCCTTTGAGCTTGCCGAGAAGTATCAGATACCGGTCTTCATTCTCTTCGACCAGTACCTTGCCGACTCGCAGTGGACCTATGAGGATCTCGATCTTTCCAGGGTGAAGTATACCGACTACCGTGTGCGCGGCCGGGCCTTCAGCGCTCTGGCCCAGTACCGGCGTCATGCCTATACAGCGAACGGCGTCACCCCTCTCGGCGTGCCCGGCGACGCGAAGCATCTCGTGGTGACGGACAGCGACGAGCACGACGAGGCAGGGCACATCATCGAGGACGGGGAGACACGGAACCGCATGGTCGAGAAGCGGCTGTTCAAGAAACTCCCGCGCATCCAGAAAGAAATCGCCCCGCCGCTCTTCTACGGCGACCCGCGGCCCGATGTGGTGATCACCGGCTGGGGCTCGACCTATGGCGTGCTGCGAGAGGCAGTGGACGAGCTGTCGGCCACGCACGCAGCGGCCCTGCTGCACTTCACCGAGGTCTACCCCTTGCCCGCCGCTGACGCGTCGGGATATCTCTCTGCCCTTCACAAGGCCGGACAGACCATCTGTGTCGAGAACAACGCCACGGGCCAGTTCGAGCGGCTGCTGCGGGCCGAGACAGGATTCGAATTCAGCGGCCATGTGCGGCGCTATGACGGAAGGCCCTTTACCGTGGACTCGCTCGTGAAGGAGCTGAAGGGAAAGATCAAAAAAACGTAGCGGGGCGCCCCGAACGAGCAGGGTTGATTTCCCGCGATTCCATCACCGGTATCAGTGGACGAGCCGGTATCCCCTTCGCTTGAACGCGCATTCGCGCAAGAAACATCGCTGAGCCCCGCGGTGCGTTGAAGGTGATCAACAAAAGCGAAGGATTTGTCCAGACCCCCGCTCCGGCGCTCCCGGGCCCGTTCATCGCTCAAGGGACACCGGCTCTCTCCAGGCACTCGCCAATGCAGGGCAGTGGGGAGCTGCAATTGTAAGAGCCTTCATGGCACAGTCGGTTCCGGTTTATCCGGGTAAGGAGCTCATCATGGTGACTGCAAAGGAGTATGAAGGCCAGGTCCCGGCATGGTGTCCGGGATGTGGAAATTTTGCGATCCTCACGACCTTCCGGGAGGCCATGGCCGAACTGGGCATCGAGCCCCACCAGTTCACCATGGTCTCGGGCATCGGCCAGGCATCGAAGTTCCCGCACTACATCCGGTGCAATACCTTCAACGGACTGCACGGCAGGACCCTGCCCGTGGCAACAGGCCTCCGGCTGGCGAACCACGAGATGCTCGTGATCGCCGTTGCCGGCGACGGCGACTGCTACGGCGAGGGCGGCAACCATCTTGCGCACACCATGCGGCGCAATGTCAACGTCAAGCTCTTCGTGCATGACAACCAGATCTACGGCCTTACCAAGGGCCAGGCCTCGCCCACCACGGGCGAGGGCACAAAGACGAAGAACATGCCTGCCGGCGTCATCTCGGAGCAGTTGAACCCCATGGCGCTGGCCGTTGCGCTGGACTGCAGTTTCGCGGCCCGGGGGTTTGCCGGTGACGGGGAACATCTCAAAGGGTTGATCAAGGAGGCGGTCAAACATAAGGGATTCACCCTTGTCGACATCCTGCAGCCCTGCGTGACCTTCAACAAGGTGAACACCTATGAATGGTACGGCAAGCGGGTGTACCGCCTGGGCCCCGAGCATGATCCCACTGACCGAAGCGCGGCTTTCACGAAAGCGCTGGAATGGGGGGACCGCATTCCCCTCGGCGTTATCTACCGGCGGCAGCGGCCGATCTATGAAGAGCAGGTGCCGGTGCTCGCCCGGTCGCCGCTGGTGAGGATGCCGGCAGCGGCCCCGGACATCGGTCCCGTTCTCAGGGAGTTCTTTTGATCGCGGGCATCTCGGTCATCATCCCCGTATTGCATGAGGCAGTCCGGATCAACAACGTGATCGCCCATCTCCGGGGCCTGCCGTCGCCGGCGCCGGTGGAGATCATTATCGTTGACGGAGCAGCGGAAGAAGATACGATATCGGCGGTCAGCTACAGCGATGTCATCACAGCGTCAGCGCGTGCAGGCCGTGCCCGCCAGATGAATGCAGGAGCGAAGAAGGCCGCGCATGAGGTCCTGCTTTTTCTGCACGCCGATACGCAGCTGCCGCACCAGGCCTTTCCGCTCATCATCGAAACAATGAAAGGCGGCAGGTGGGCCGCCGGTGCGTTCGACCTGGGCATCGATACGCAGCGGCGGATCTTCAGGGTCACCGAGGCCTATGTTGCGCTCCGGACGCGGATAACGCGGATCCCCTTCGGCGACCAGGGGATATTCATCAGGCGGAGTTTCTTTGAGCGGCTCGGCGGATATCGCGACATCCCGCTCATGGAAGACATGGACCTCATGGGCCGCGTCAAAAAGACCGGCGGCCGGGTCCGCATCATACCGGAGAAGGTCAGGACCTCGGCGCGGCGCTGGGAGCGGGAAGGGATTCTGTACAGCACCGTGCGGAACATGATGCTCCAACTGCTGTATGCCTTCGGCGTTCCGCCGGAGCGGCTGAAGAAGTATTACCGGAATGAGCCGAAGAGCAAGAAGAACAGAGGCGAATTGGACGCAGATACACGCGGATAAACCTGAAAAAGGCATTTGGCCACGGATTAACACGGATAAGCACGGATAATTAAATAGTGAAACTAAATTTGGCAATCACCCAATGGGCGAAGTTTTTTTTTCTACACTTTTTTGGTTGAACCGTGTTCATCAGTGGTTATAATTTTTTGCGGGTCAGGAGATGAAGGATGGGATCAGCAGTATTCAGCGACTGGAAGATCGTAAAAGGGCGGATCGAGACGGTGCAGGTGAACCTGGGAAACCGGTGCAACCAGGCCTGTACGCACTGCCATGTGGAAGGTTCACCGGCGGGCGAGCGGAACATGGACAGCGCCACGGCTAAAAAGGTGCTGGCCAGGCTGCTCGGTTCGGACATCATGAGCATTGAGTTCACCGGCGGCGCCCCGGAGATGAATCCGAACCTTGCCGGGTTCATCGGGCAGCTCTCGGCGGCGGGCCGCCGCGTGACCGTGCGCACCAATCTTACCGTGCTGACCATGCCCGAGTATTCCCCCTCTGTCGAACTCTACCGGAAGCACGGCGTGAGGCTCATAGCGTCCCTGCCCGCGGTCTTCAAGGACGCGACAGACCGGCAGCGCGGCGCAGGCGTTTTCGAGCGGAGCATCACGGCGCTGAAGCATCTCAATGCGGCCGGCTACGGGACCGACGGCCTCTCGCTCGACCTGGTGTACAATCCTTCCGGTGATTTTCTCCCGCCGCCCGAGGCCGAGGTCGAGTCGGAATATCGCTCACTCCTGAAGGACCGTCATGGTGTGCGGTTCAACCGTCTCTTCACGATGGTGAACGCCCCCCTTGCCCGGTACAAGGACCGCCTGGAGCAGGAAGGGGCCTATGACCGCTACCTGGAGCTTCTGAAGCGGCACCACAATCCCGCGACCCTGGACCGCGTCATGTGCCGGAACCTTATCTCCGTGGATTATCAGGGCCGCCTGTACGATTGCGATTTCAACCTCGCCGCGCAGCGGTGCATCCCCGGATACGAGGAGACGCGGTTCTGGGAGATCGATCTCGACCAGTTCCACCCCGAGATCGCCTGTGCCGAGTATTGCTATGCCTGCACTGTCGGGAGCGGAAGCAGCTGCCACGGCGCCCTGGTCAAGAGCGACGCGGACGTAGCATCGCCGGAGTTCGACGTGCAGGGAACAGTGCGGCAGTACTACGGCGAGGAGCTTTCGCAGTCAGCGGACCTCAAGACCAGCGCCTGCTGCACCCTCGATTCCATGCCGGCCCATATCCGGCAGGTCATGCCGCTGATCCATGACGAGATCAAGTTGAAATACTACGGCTGCGGCAATGTGGTGCCGGACCATATTCGCGGCCTGACCATCCTGGACATGGGGTGCGGCACGGGGCGCGACAGCTATGTGATGGCCTATCTGGCCGGAGAACAGGGCTTTGTCCACGGCATCGACATGACAAAGGCGCAGATCGAGGTGGCGAGGCGATACGAGGCCGAGCAGGCCGAACGCTTCGGATTCGCGCGGCCGAACACGGCGTTCATCCACGACACGATGGAGAACGTGGGGCAGCATGTTCCGGCCGGATCAGCGGACCTTGTCACATCCAACTGCGTGATCAATCTCGTGGAAGACAAGGAGCGTGTGCTGCGCTCGATCTTTGACGTGCTGAAGGACGGCGGTGAGTTCTATTTTTCCGACGTCTACGCCGACCGGCGCCTGCCGGAGCCGCTCCGGAAGAACCGCGTGCTCTACGGCGAGTGCCTGGGAGGCGCGCTGTACTGGAAGGACTTCGAGCGCATGGCGCGGCGAGCGGGGTTCGCGGACCCCCGGGTCGTTTCGAAGCGCCGCATCGATATCACCGACGAAGCGGTCAAGGCCCTTGTCGGAAACATCAATTTTTATTCCGTCACCTACCGCCTCTGGAAGCTGGCGGGGCTTGAGGACGCCTGCGAGGATTATGGGCATACGGCCCTGTACAAAGGCGGCGTGCCTGAATCGCCCTTCCGGTTCATCCTGGACGACGGGCATGTGTTCGAACGGAACCGGCCCGAGCGCGTCTGCGGCAACACGGCGCTGATGCTCTCGCGCACGCGCTTCGGACGGTTCTTCGAGGTCACGGGGGCCTTCGATGAGCATTTCGGCCTCTTCGAGGGCTGCAGCACCACCGCGGCGGAGCTGCTGAAGCGCGAGCAGGAAAAGAACGGCAGCGGGCCGTCGTGTTGTTAGTAGCTAAAAGAAAGCTAAATCTTCTAAAAAAGGGCAAGAATATTCGCCACAAAAAAGCACAAAAAACGCAAAAAATGATCTCGAAGCTTTTGCGAATTTTGCGCATCTTTGTGGCAAACAATCTTTTGGTTCCGGCTTGTCCGGGTCAGGAAGAGACGAGATTTTCCGTCAGTATCAGTACATGCATAACTGAAGAACAACCATGACCACTGAAACCTGCATCATCCTCTTTGTGAAATATCCCGAGAAGGGAACGGTCAAGACGCGCCTGAGCAAGGACCTCGGCGACGACGTGACGCTGGATCTGTACCGCGCCTTTGTATCGGACATCCTCGCAACGGTCCGAAAGACTGCGCTCCCCATCCGCATCTGTTATGCTCCCGCCGATGCCGGCGACAAGGTAAAGGAATGGCTCGGCGGCGGGTGGGAGTATGCGCCGCAGCCCGAGGGGGACCTGGGCGAGAGGATGGAGGGGGCCTTCCGCCAGGCCTTTGATGACGGCTTCGAGCGTGCGGTGATCATCGGGAGCGACATACCGGACCTGCCGCTTCGCATCATCAACCAGGCCGTAAAATCACTTGCCTTCAGCGACGTTGTGATCGGACCTTCCGTTGACGGCGGCTACTACCTCATCGGCTTTCACCAGGACACCTTCCTGCCCGCGGCATTCTACGGCATTCCCTGGAGCACGCCCAAGGTCTATCCCGAAACGATGGCCCTGATCGAGAACGCCGAGCTGCGCGTTCATGGGCTGCCGAAATGGCCTGATGTGGACACCATCGAAGATGTCAGGGAGTTTATGAAGAGGAACGCCTCAACGGAGATGTCGGGTTCCCGGACGATGCAATGTCTGGAGGCTGCCAGGGCTTCCCTGCCCCTGCGGTTCTCATCGTAGAGATGCAGGCATTCCGATTGACAGGAGCCGCGGGAATAGAGTACACTTCCTCCTGTTCCTGCGCAGGTGGTCAGGAGAAGGAGATAACGTGAAACTAAAAGTCGGTCTTTATGGCGTGGTGTTCCATGCAGTGATCCTGGCGCTGTTCTTCGGCGCACGAAGCTCGGGCGACGCTAATCCGCCGCTCTATTACCTTATCGCCGCTCCCCTGGTCCTGGCGTCGGCCTTCATCGTGTACTTCTTCTTCCTTTCCAGCTATGTGCAGAAGCGCGAGGGGATGCAGCGGGTCATTGTGTTCGATTCATTGGCCGGCATGCTCGGGGAGTACATGATCTTCACGCTGGCGGTGATCCTGTACAGCCTGTTCTTCGGGCTGCAGGCCCTTGTCCGGGAGGGCGCGGGGGCGTTCGTCGACGCCATTGCCACGGGCCTGTTCGTGAACCTTCTCTTCATCTATGCAACGTACATGGTCCATATGCTGGTCATCGGGAACCTTGCCGGGCTGGCGGGCTGGTTCATCCTGAAGCAATGGGGGCCGAAAAAGCGCTGAGGGACATGCATACGGGAACAAGCGAACGGGGACATGCGAAC
>JBBIHD010000111.1:0-7340 GCA_037447195.1 Nitrospirota bacterium
CTGCCGAGGCCGCCCTTCTTTTTCATGTCCTCCATGGCGGCCTCAGATAGTATATGGACCTTTTGCGAAAGGATCCTGTCTTTCAACGAGGACTGTTTTTCATTTCTTCTGATGTAGTCCGCGAGCAATGACGGCGGAAGCTTTCCGAAGGCCTTCTCAAGTTCCAGGTCATTCTTCCGTATCGATGAGGTCCTTTCGTAGACAAGGCCGCCCCGGGAGGGGAACGAAACCGGCACCGGCGCCTCGATCACGGGGACCTCGGCGGTATTGAAAAAATCCGTATAGACCCGGTATTCCTCGGCAGTGACCTCCTCCACTGTTCCGGAAGCAGCCTGTGCCGCCGCCGGCTTGAATGACTGCAGCACAGCCTCGAAGTTCCTGCGGTAGTCCTGCATGATATGAACCGGAGCATTGAAGAGGAGCACAAAAAAACCTCTTGCGGCAGGAACGACGATATACTGCTCCAGGGCCTCGACAGGAGCATCGCCGATGCCTGCGATGGGATGGCGGGTGGACCGTATCCCGACGGTCTTTGCCTGCATGCCGGCTACGGTCGCGTCCTTCACCGGGCCCCGCTCCTCGCCGGGCGCTCCCCAGGCAGGATTCAGCTTGTCGAAGATGAACCGCTCCGGCGTGCGGTGCTGCTCGCCGTAATAGACGATGTCGATCAGCACATAACCAAGTTCTTTGAGGCCCGGGGCCCGCAGCCTCACACCGTACTCTTTGTGCGCCACGGAAAGGACATTCTCGTCCTTTTCCCAGCCGGCAGGGATGTGGATGGAAAAATATTTCCCCTCAGATACAAATGCGGTCCCCTCCGCGGGTCCTGCAGCATGGGCAGCCTCGGGCAGAATGGTCTCCATTGCTCTTCGCTTGAAATAGGGATCATTTCGGATCGACAGCATGGCGAACAGAAGAAACAGCAGTGCCAGGAACAGGACAATGAGAAGCGAATTCGCGCGAAGTCCTGCCAGGGAGCTGAAAAAGCCCGGTGATCTGTCCTGTTTCACCGTGCTGCTTCCCTGCATGCGATGCAGCGTTATGAGGACTGACAGGGGACCGAGAACGGGGATGGTCGCCGCGCCACAGGCCGCATAGAAACGCCACGCACCCAGGGGTCTGAGGCTTCTGTGGTGCAGTTCCTTATATAAACCGAGAACGATCAACATCCAGGAGAGCGGGTACAGCATGGTGAACAGGCATTCGGCGCCTGCACCGGGCAGCATGGCCATGAGCAGGGCTGCGGCATGGCCCATGAGTCCGATCACAATGGCATTGCTTCCCACGGCCGTAGACGCTATTGTGCTCATTTTTTGTGCTCCTTCCGCGGTGACCGCTCCATGACCAGTATAACTATAGCATAATCCGTAATTTTTTGGTTTTATCCATAAAAAAACGCCGGCATCGGGACGGCAAGGCTGCTATGGGTGTCAGGCAGGATCACGAAGGGCTGGATAGTGCATCATGCATGCGCGCGATGGCATGCAGCAGTATGGCCTTATTGATCGTCCGATGAATCTTCTTCCGCGCCAAAGGGGCCCTTGATCCCCAGGTCCCGCATCTTCTTGCGCAGCGTGTTGCGGTTGATGCCGAGCAGGTTCGCGGCGCGCACCTGGTTGCCCTCGGTCTTCCGGAGCACCAGCGTGATCAGCGGCTTCTCCACGCGCTCGACGACCATGGCGTGGATGTCGCCGCGTTCGAGCCCGCCCATGCGCTCCACGAGATCGGCAAGCTTCTCTTCCAGGAAGTTCTCGAAGGAGAGCGCCACGCCCTTGCCGGGCCTGAATATCTGGGGCGGCAGCGCGTCGGGAAAGATCTTGTCCCCTGTTGCAAGGGTAATGGCGCGCTGGACGGCGTTCTCCAGTTCCCGCACATTGCCGGGCCAGTCATAGGCCCGCAGGGCCTTGACCGTCTCGGGGGTCAGCACTTTTGCCTTTCCCTTCTGCCCGGCCTGGTGCTTCTGCATGAAGAACTCGGCGAGAACGGGAATGTCGTCCTTCCGCTTCCGGAGCGGCGGAATGTCGATCTGGATGACGTTCAGCCGGTAGAAGAGGTCCTCGCGGAACCGCTTTTCCCGCACCGCCTTCTCAAGGTCCCGGTGCGTCGCGGCAATGACGCGCACGTCCGTCCGGATCGGCTCTGTTCCGCCCACGCGCTCGAACTCCTTCTCCTGCAGGACACGCAGCAGCTTTCCCTGCAGCGGAAGGCTCATGTCGCCGATCTCGTCCAGGAAGAGCGTGCCGCTTCCCGCCGCCTCGAACTTGCCGGGCTTTCTGCTGACGGCCCCGGTAAAGGCCCCCTTTTCGTGGCCGAAGAGTTCGCTTTCGAGCAGCTCCGAAGGGATGGCGGCCGAGTTCACGGCCACAAAGGGCCGGCCCGCGCGCCGGCTGTGGTAATGGATTGCCCGGGCCACCAGCTCCTTGCCTGTGCCGCTCTCGCCGTGGATCAGGACCGTTGCGTCGCTCTCGGCCACGCGGCCGATGGTCTTGTAGATCTCCTGCATGGCGGGCGTTGCGCCCACCAGGCCCCCTTCGTACTTCTCGCGCACTTCGGCCCGCAGCTCCGTGACCTCCTGGTTCAGGCGGCGCACTTCCACGGCCTTGTGGATGATGATGTTCACCTCGTCGAGGTCAAAGGGCTTGGTGATGTAGTCGAAGGCGCCCCGGCGCATGGCCTCGATGGCGTTCTGCATCGTTGCCTGGGCCGTCATGATGACCACGGAGATCCCGCGGCTCATGCCCTGGATGCGGTCAAGGGCGTCCAGGCCCGTCATGCCGGGCATCCTGATGTCCATGAGCACGACCGAGACGCCGCCTTCGCCGATGCGCGCAAAGGCCTCGGACGCGTCCCTGGCCAGCACGGTGCCGAACCCCTCCTTTTCCAGGGACTTCTTCAGCACCCAGCGGACGCTTTCGTCGTCGTCGACTATGAGTATTTTTTCATTTCCCATGATCAAGATGACCTCATCCACCACGGAGGCACAGAGACGCGGAGAACTTCATGTGGCTTGCTGCGCTTTCATACTCGTCTCTCGTCACTCGTCGCTGCCGTTATTCCGCCAGCGGCAGATAAACGCTGAAGGTCGCTCCCTCTCCTTCCCTGCTCTCCACGCGGATCGTACCGAGATGCTCCTGCGCGATCTGGTAGGACAGCGCCAGGCCCAGGCCCACGCCGCGGTCCTTGGTGGTGAAGAAGGGCGTGAAGATGTTCGCCAGGTCCTCGCCGCGAATGCCCGCGCCCGTGTCGCTCACCTTGACGACCATCAGGCGGTGCTTCCTGCCGTCGGCCTGTACGCTCGTGAAGAGATCGGACATCCTGGTCACTACCGTGAGCCGCCCGCCCTCGGGCATGGCTTCGATGGCGTTCTTTACAAGGTTCAGGAATATCTGGAGGATCTGGTCGCCGTTGCCGATCAGCTCCGGCAGGCTGGGGTCATACTGGCGCGACAGGACAATGCCGCGCTGCCGCGCGCTCTCCTCGTTCAGGACCAGCGCCCGGTCAAGGATGCTGTGCACATTGCACTGCCGCCGCTCCTGCGGCTTCAGCCTCGTGAAATCCAGAATGCCTTCCAGCACGCTGTTCAGCCGGTCCGCCTCCTTCAGAATGACGTCCACATATTCCAGCAAAGGGGACAGGCTGCTTTTTCCTTCGAAAAGCAGCCTGTCCCCTTTAATATCTGACTGCATGAGCTGCGCGGCTCCCCGGATGCCCACCAGGGGGTTCTTGATCTCATGGGCGATGCCTGCGGCGATCTGGCCGATGGCCGCCAGCCGGTCGGCCCGGCGCATCCGCTCCTTCAGGTCCTGGACTGCCCTCTGATCACGCACTGTCAGGATCACGCCCTGGGGCGCTCCTGATGCGTCTGGCAGGACCGCCGTGACCAGGCCGACGGGAAGCATCTGCCCGTTCCGCGCGCGCAGCTCGGCCTCGTAGTCCGAATAGGACCTGCCGGAGCTGAAGGTCTTGTCGATCAGACCGATGACAGCGGGATTGTCCGCAAGGACGTCCTTCACGTCCCTGCCCAGGGCCTCGGTGATCATGATTCCCGTCATCTCCTCGATGGCCCGGTTCCAGATGAGCAAATGCCCCTTTGCATCGGTGACCGCCACGCCGTCAACGATCCCGGAAAGGATGTCGGCGGTCAGGTCTTTGATCTGCGAAGCACCCGGCATAGGCTATTGATAGCACAATACATTTGAGTATTCAAGAATTATTGTGTATAGTGGCCCTTGACTGCGGAATGCGGAATTCGGAGTGCGGAATGAAAGAACCGTTCTCCCCTTTTCGCCGCGAACATGCGACAAGAGGCTCTTCACACTCCGGACTCTGATCTCCGAACTCTAAACTCCATGGACCTTCGTCTCCTCTTTGTCGCCGCTGTCTGGGGCGTGAATTTTTCGGCCATCAAGTACGCCCTAGCCGATTTTCCTCCCCTTGCCTTCACGGTGGCCCGGTTTTCCCTTGCCGCCCTGTTCCTCTTCGGCCTGATGCGCGCCTTCGGCTCGTCCTTTGCCGTCGCGCGCAGAGACCGCCCGGCGCTCATCCTGCTCGGCCTCATCGGCGTCACACTGTACAACATCTTCTTCATGATAGGGCTGGACCATACAACGGCCTCGCACTCGGCCCTGCTCATTTCCCTGTCGCCCCTCGTTGCCGCCGTCCTGCAAAGCCTCTCGGGAAGGGAGCGGCTGGGAGCGCGCGTCTTTGCCGGCCTGGCCCTGGCATTGGCCGGCGTGGTCCTGATCATCAGAAGCCACCAGGGGGCATTCACCTTCTCGTCCTCCATGGTCATGGGCGACCTTCTGACGCTCTGCGCAACGATCGCCTGGGCGCTCTACACGATCAAGGCAAAGCCCCTGCTCGAACGATACTCGCCTTTGTCAGTCACGGCCTACAGCATGGCCGTCGGATCGCTCATGCTGGCGCCCTTTGCCGCAAGCGAGATCATGCAGACCTCCTGGTCGCAGATAGCTCCGGGCCCCTGGCTGGCCTTTCTCTTCGCCGCCCTGGTCGCCGGCGGCGTCGCCCACAGCCTGTGGTACCAGGGAGTGAAGCGCATCGGCGTCACCCGCACCATCGCCTACCATTACCTCATGCCGCTCTTTGCCGTGCTCTTCGCCGGCCTCTTTCTCGAAGAGCGCATCACCCTTGCCCAGATCATCGGCGGCGCCTTGATACTCGCCGGCGTGTATCTCACCCAGAGAAAATAGCAGAGCGCATGGTGCATAGCGTTGTTGCCGCGCTCTACCCCATGCTCTCTGCTCCATGCTATACGCTTTCCACTATATCGCCGTCTCGCCCTTCTCGCCCGTTCGGATGCGGACGACCTCTTCGAGCTTGGAGATGAATATCTTGCCGTCGCCGATCTTGCCGGTCTTGGACTTTTCGATGATGGTCGCCACCACCTGGTCAACGACCTTCTCGGCAACAACGATCTCGATCTTGATCTTCGGCACAAAGGCGATGTCGTATTCCGCGCCGCGGTAGAGCTCCACATGGCCCTTTTGCCTTCCGAACCCCTTCACCTCGGTCACGGTCATCCCCTGGATGCCGATGGCGTTCAGGGCGTCCTTCACTTCATCCAGCTTGAATGGCTTGATGATCGCTTCTATCTTCTTCATGGCTCCTCCTTTGTTCAAATCCGTGAGGAGTGAGGGGTCAGGGGATCAACAGGCCCAGTTGTTCTCCTGTCTCGTAGAACCCGTCCCTTTACCCTTACCCTTCACCCTTTACACTTCACCCCTTACGCAGTTGCTACAGGTTATACGCCCGTTCGCCGTGCGAGATCTCATCGAGTCCTTCTGTTTCCTCTTCCGGAGACACCCGGATGCTCGTCGTCACCTTCAGCGCGAGGAAGATGAGCAGCGTCACGATGCCGCTGTAGGCAATGGTCGCCAGGGACGCCACGATCTGGGTCCAGAGCTGGCCTGCATTGCCGTAGAGCAGCCCCCTGCCCGCCTCGTTGATCGCGGGATCAGCGAAGATGCCCGTCAGGACGGCGCCGAGCAGGCCGCCCACGCCATGGATGCCGAAGGCGTCAAGCGTGTCGTCATAGCCGAGCCTCGGCTTGACCCAGGCCACGGCCAGGAAAGGGATCACGCCCGCCAGGACGCCCATGACGATCGCGCCGCCCACGTTCACGAACCCTGCAGCCGGCGTGATGGTGACCAGTCCAGCCACGGCGCCAGACGCGAGGCCAAGCACCGTCGGCTTGCCCGAGTGGATCCACTCCGTGAACATCCAGGCCAGGGCCGCGACCGCCGCCGCTGTGTTGGTATTAATGAAGGCAACGCCCGCCAGCCCGTTCGCGCCCAGGGCAGAGCCAGCATTGAACCCGAACCAGCCGAACCACAGCAGCCCCGTGCCGGCAACGACCAGCGTCAGGTTGCCCGGGATGAGGGTCTTCTCCTTCCGCTTGCCGAGCACCAGCGCGCCCACCAGCGCCGCGATGCCCGCGTTGATATGGACCACCGTGCCGCCAGCGAAGTCAAGGGCCCCCATCTTCATCAGGAACCCGCCGCCCCATACCCAGTGGGCCACGGGAAGATAGACCACCGTCATCCAGAGCACGGAGAACAGCACCCAGGCCGAGAACTTCATGCGCTCAATATAGGCGCCGCTCGCCAGCGCAACGGTGATCGCCGCAAAGGTGAGCTGGAACACGATGAAGATGTACTCGGGAATGGTGCCCGACAGGTTCGACGGAAGCACGCCCCGCAGGAATGCCTTCTCCAGCCCTCCGATGAACCCGCCGATGTCGCTGCCGAAGGTCATGGAATAGCCATAGACCACCCAGAGCAGGCTCACGATGCAGAAGGTCACGAAGGTCATGGCCATCGTGTTCAGCGAATCCTTGCGCTTGGCAAGGCCGCCGTAGAACAGGGCCAGACCCGGAATGGACATGAGCATCACCAGCGCCGTCGCCACGATGATCCAGGCGGTGTCGCCCGTGTCCAGCGTCGGCGCAGGCGCCGTTGCTGCCTCTTCCGCCATTGCCGCGGGCACAGCCAGGAACGCGGCCATGAGCAGAAGGGCAAAGACTGACAGGACCTTTACGAAAAGTGAATGTTTCATTTTCCCTACCTCCTTGAAATAAGTGCCGAGATTATTGCCAGGCAGCATTTGCCTCTGAATATAGCAATGCATGTGCCAGTAATATTCCTTGCGGCGATGGCGTTCAACAAATTGTTTTCATGGGCTTTTTTGAAAAGCGACACCAGTGATCGCATATTCCCGGGACGAATGCGGTCTCTATAAAATAATCACCTGCTGAAAAATTAGGCACGCGCTTTTATCGGCTAAAAGGCGCATCAAGGAGGGCAAAAGACGGTTCATCGTGC
>JBBIHD010000112.1:0-7315 GCA_037447195.1 Nitrospirota bacterium
CCTCGGAAGAGCTCCTTGCCACGGCCGAACATCTGGCCGGCGGCGCAGCGGAGCAGACCCGGCAGGTGAAAGAGGTGACGACCACGGCCATCGAGATGTCCCGGACGATCATGGATGTGGCGGAAAGCGCCGTCAAGGCTTCGGACGCCGCGCGGCAGGCCCTTGCCACGGCCGCTGACGGCAGAAAGGTCGTGGATAGCGCCGTTGAGGGCATCCTGCGCATCGCCGAGCATGTCAAGACCACGACAGGCATCATCAGCGAGCTCGGGAAAGGGTCCGCCCAGATCGGCGAGATCGTATCGGTCATCAACGGCATCGCGGACCAGACGAACCTGCTGGCGCTGAACGCCACGATCGAAGCGGCCAGGGCGGGCGAGCAGGGACGCGGGTTCGCCGTTGTGGCCGATGAGGTGCGGAAGCTGGCCGAGCGGACCGCCCTGGCCACGCGGGACATCGCCGAGAAGGTAACCATGATCATGGCCGCCGCGGGCGAGTCAGTGAGCGCCATGCGCAAGGGGGACGAAGAGGCCGACGCGGGCGTGAAGCGGGCCCGGGAAGCAAGCCGCGCTCTGGAGGCCATTGTCTCGTCGACCACCACGGCCGCTGACATGGTCCAGAGGATCGCCGCGTCAGCAGAGCAGCAGTCCGCTGCCGCGGAGGAGATCTCCCAGAACATGAGCAGCATCTCGAACGTCATCGGCCATACGAGCACGTCGACGACCCAGATCCGGCAGGCGGCGGAGAACCTTTCCGGCCTTGCGCAGGGCCTCTCCGTCCGCGTCGGGTGGTTCAAGACGAACGGCCGGCCGTCGGATTGACCGCGCCGCAAAGCATTCAACCAAAGAACGGCAGTTGGACGCTGATCCTCGCCGATGAACGCGGATAACGCGGTATATGCAGCCGCCTCTTTTCTGGACTTTTTTACCCGCCTGTAGTACTGTTTTCCATCATTAATGAGATCAGCCGTCGTTCGGATGGGGAGCAAATGATGTAGCACTCATCCGGAAAAGGGCAACATTTTAGATAGCCAATCTATCCAGCGGCTGATCTGCTGATTGATAAGCTTGTTTTTGAGCTGTATGGTTTGACGGATGAGCATGCAAGGATTTTGGAGGGGGCGGGAAAATGAGAGTTCTCCTTGACTATCAGGGGAAGCCGGTCCGTCTTACCGACGAGCGACTGGGACACATCAAAGAACATCCGGAAATGGTCAATATGGATGCTGCCCTGGAGGAAACGCTGAGCAGGCCGCAGCTGGTGATCCGTTCCGGCACGGATATATCTGCGAGCCTTAATTATCGCTACTATTATGGGACCTTGGTCGGTGACAAATGGCTCTGTGTTGTGGTAAAGTATGGTGTAGATGATGCTTTCGTGCTAACAGCGTATCTTACGGATAAACCGAAAAAGGGGGAGCAGATATGGCCCAGCAGATAAAAATATGGTTCGATCCTGAGGGGGATTTTTTAGAGGTCCTTTTTTCCGAGAAAGCCGGTTACATGAAGGAAACGAACAATGACGCCGTGATGGAGCGTGTTGACGAACAGGGAAACATTCTTGGCTTCACTGTCATGGGAGTCAGCAGGCTGGCAAAAGAAAAGCCGCTCGTTGCAGATCTGATCCCAGCTTGAGTTCTGCACACCGCACGAAGGCAATAAAAAAGCCGGGGCATGTGCCCCGGCTTTTTCAGTTCAGTGTCTTGTCCTACCGCTTCAGGTTCACCAGCTCCTGCATCAGTTCGTCCGACGTGGTGATGACCCGCGAGTTGGCCTGAAACCCGCGCTGCGAGGTGATCATCCGCACGAACTCTTCCGCCAGGTCCACGTTCGAAAGCTCCAGCGACCGCGACAGGACCCTGCCGAGGCTCGACGTGCCTGCCGCGCCCACGATGGGCTGGCCCGAGTCAAAGGACTCGGAGAAGAGGTTCCTGCCGAGCTTGGTCAGGCCCGTGGGAGAGATGAAGCGCGCCAGCGCCACCTGGCCGATGGCCCGCGACTGGCCGTTGGTGAACACGCCGGTGATGACGCCGCCCTCTGATATGTTCACGCTCTTGAGGGAGCCGGCGGCATAGCCGTTCTGGCTCAGGTTCAGCACGGCGAAGTTCGACGCGAACTGGGTGGTTCCGTCGAGGCCCGTGCCTGCAGGCGCCTCGCCGGTGCCGGTGCCGAAGTTGAAGGCCACGGCCTGGGGCGCCACAACGGACGCGCCGAAGGTGAAATTGATGCCTGCGCCCGTGTTGTCGTTCACCAGCGCTCCGTTCACGTCAAAAGTAAGCGACTGGGTGCCGGCGTTCACGAGCAGGGCCGCGTTGGCCGGGTCCTGGTGCACGTAGTTGACGTCCCAGGCATTGGCGGCGGTCTTGGTGAAGTAGAGCGTCACCTGGTGGGCGCCGCCCTGGGAGTCGTAGATCGTCGTGGTGGTGGAGAAGTTGTAGTTCGCCGGGTCGTTGTTCACGCCGTCGCCGTTGCCGTCTATGGTGAAGGCCGCGGCGGGAATGGCCGCTGTTGCGTCCAGGTTCAGCGCGATGGACGCCGTGCTCGTGATGAGCGCGGGGCTCTGGGTGCTGGCGATCTGCAGGTCGCCCGAGGCGCCCGTGATGTTGCCTGCCGGGTCGGCAAGGTAGCCCTGCAGGACCAGGCCTTCGGGATTCACGATGTAGCCGTTCTTGTCGAGGCTGAACTGGCCTGCCCGCGAGTAGAACCGCGCGCCGGCGTCGGCCACGATGAAGAAGCCGTCGCCGTCGATGGCCAGGTCGAGCCCGTTTGCCGAGGTCTCAAAGGCGCCCTGCGTGAAGAGCGGCGAGACGCCGCTGACCATGACGCCCCTGCCCACCTGCGACGAGCCGCCGACGCCCGAGAGCGTCTGGCTCAGCACGTCGCCGAAGGCCACGCGGCTTGCCTTGAAGCCCACGGTGTTCATGTTGGCGATGTTGTCGCCGATGACCGAGAGGGACGTTCCGTTCGCCCCCATTCCGCTGATTGCCGTGTAGAGTGATGTGATCATGACTGGATTCCTCCCTGGATCCGCGTAATATCTCCGAGCCGGGCCTGGGTCCCGTTGTCGAGGACCAGGAGCGCTCCGGCCTGGTCGTAGCTTATGGCCGAGACGATGCCTGTGGTGCCGTCGAAGAGCGTGACTCCCTTGCCGATCAGGTCCGCGGCAAGCGTGTTCTGGAGCGACTGCTGGGTCATCAGCATGCCGTTCAGCTGGCTGTTGATGTTGTAGAGCTGTTCAAGGGAGCTGAACTGCGCGAGCTGGGCCGTGAACTCCGAGCTGTCCATGGGTTTGAGGGGGTTCTGCGCCTGGAGCTGCGTGGTAAAGAGCTTCAGGAACTCGTCCTTGCCCAGCTCTTTCCTGGGCGCCGCGGCCCCGGCCGCGCTGCTGGTGCCGAAAATAGATGCTATGTCCATGATCCGTGTCTCCTTTCCCTGATTCCTTGCTGATCATCTTATCTCGATGCTAAACAAAAATGCTGATCATTCCCCGGTGGCTTCCCTGGTCCGGGCCGTCACCGGCTGCCTGGCCCTCCCTGGGGCCGGCAGCATTCTCGCCATCCTGCCGGAAAGCCTGTCCGTCCTGTCCCGAACCGCTGTTGCGGAGGGAGACGGAGAAGCCGCCCACGCTCAGGCCTTCCCTGGCAAGGGCGTTCAGGATCTGCTGCTGGTGGTTCGCAAGCAGCGTCCGGCTGGTCTCATCGGCCACATGGATCCTGGCATGAAGCACTCCCTGCTCCAGGCTCAGATTGATGTCAAGCTTGCCGAAGCCGTCAGGCTCCAGCGAGACCTGCAGCCGGTTGCCGTCGCGCACCACGGAAAGCGTCTGTTCGAAGCGGCCCAGGCCTTCCGCAGGGGCCGGCCGCTCAGCGTGCTGCACGGCGGCCCGTTCGTTCATCGGCTGCGCCTGCGCGTTCGCAGTCGATGCCGGAGAAGTGGTTATCTGCGTCTCTGCATGCTGCGTTTTGATCTCATCGGCCTGTTCCTGCATGAGGGCCGGCAGAACTTCCTGCAGCGCCTGCTTTTCTATGGGAGAGCGGACTGCCGCATCTGCACGCTGTTCATTGAGCGGGGAAAGGGCGCTGTCCTTCTGTGCCGTTCCTGCGAAGTCCTGTTCCTGCGTCATGGCGGACAGGGCGGGTTCGTCCTGCGACAGCATCTGCAGCAGCGCGTCCCCTTCACCATCAGCACCTTCGGCAGGCACAGCAGCGTCGGTTTCCGGAAGCTTTGTGCTAGAAGTGCCGGCAAGGAGCTTAGCGGCATCCATAAGCGCGGCGCCTGCTGCTGCCTCGGTTGGAAGCTGCGGCTGGGGCAAGGGCTGCGGAGCAGCGGCAGGAGCGGCAAGCATCTGCTGCAGCGCCAGGCCGAAGTCGTCCTGGTCTTCGGCAACGGCCTGCGCCTGTCCCGATGACGGTGAGGCGCCCCGGTCCGGTGCAGGCGCTGCGAGGAATATGGCTGCTGCTGAGTTCATACTGGACGGTTATATAGCAACCGCCGTGCCAGAAGGAAGGAGTGTCTGCAACCCATTGATATTTAATGGATCATAAGCGCTATCTGCAGGCTATGCCTGCCGTATCATCGCGAAAGCAGCGGGATGATCAGAAAAAAGTGCACGGAGAAGGAAAATTTTTCCCTTCTGCCAGGCCTGGTGAGCGGGTTTCATTGAATAGGTGTCGTCAGTGGAACGGCGCTGTTGGTGTGGGGGAGGTGATTATTAAATCGCCAGGATCACGAAGCAGGGAGGGGCTGCAGTAAGAAGGCGTATGGCAAATAAGAGAGGGAAGCGCGGGGAAGGGCGCCGCCGCGAGGGGCGAGCGTGCCCGACCCGCCCGACAGGCTAGTTGGATCAGGTTAGGTGGGGTTCCATCTGAAGGTAGGAAACTTCTGAAATGTTCGCTTTCTCTTTTGCATGTTCAATTGTCATGCTGACGAGATTGCCTTTTGCATCCAAGTCGATGTAGAGATTTTCCGAAATTTCCTTTGTTTCGACGGCGGGCGCCGCTGAGAAATCTATCAACGCGGTATCCGTATCCGAAAAATATCGTATTTTCATGTTTATTCCTCCTTAAAACTACGGTCGAAAAAAGCGTTGTGCACAGTTTCTCCATCTTCTAAGAGTATTACCCGAAGATATTTTCCTGCTTCATCAATAAATTTCCATTTTCTGACTCTGCCGTCAGATTGAACCGCCGTTTTGGCCGGCTCCTTGACTGTTTTCTCTATCCAGTCCTCTTTGATTTCTGCCCTGTCTGGACGTTGCCTCACGTATGAAAAGTATTGAGTACATTTCATGATAAGTATTTTATCACGTATTTATGGTGGATTGGAAGCAGTATTTAGTGCAAGGAGGGGACGATCCGGATATAAAATGCCGATCAGCGCTCAGGAGGCATTGGGTGACTCTGGGGAACACGGCGCTGACGCGCCGACTTTGGCGCTTCGCAGTGGACGCGGTCGTTAGTCTTTCTGTTCTGTGGCACTTTACTCGCTGGTAAAGACAGCACCTTGTAAAAGAATAACGTGAGGATCGTTAAGTCTTTCAATAGGTGTCTGATTATGCTTGAACTCAAATCCACATTTCGGACATTTCGGACTTGCCCCGGCCTCATAGGCTCCGCCACATGAGCACAGTGGCAGCTCGCTTGTAACTTTTATTAGAACTGCCGCTGATGCTCCTTTTTCCAGAACCAGATTCTTATCTTGAGTGCGCCATATTACGTTAGAACACTTGCCGCAGTAGAAATGCGGAAAACACTCGCTCATGCCGCTGGTCCACCAGTATTCAATCTTCGAATGACATCCTGGGCAATCACGGAAGTGCGTGTATGGTCTTTTTTCTTCAATCGTTTGTCTGCTCATGTTTTTACCAGACTAACGCGCGCCTCACGCGCCGGCTTTGGCGCGTCGCTGTGGAGGCGCAGGTTGGTAAATTTTGCCTGATTTCAAATCCCGACGGCTTCATAGAATGTTGGTTTTTTAGAACCCTTTTTCCACTCCCCAATCTTTTTGCCTTTCCATAAGATAGGCCCTACAAATGGATAGTCTTTACCCAGCACTCGATATTTGGCTGCCCCGAGATACTCGAAAAGATGATATTCGAACTTTGCAATACCTATGTTTGTAATGTTGTAGCAATAATCAGAAGGAAGGATACCTGACCGGTTAGTACCCGGAAAGGTGTCTACTAACATATCAACGATTTCTTCGCGTGTAAGGACTGCGCCTAAGTTATTCGACGCAAAGAGTGCGTAGAACTTTTCTCTGATTTTATTGGGGATAGGGTTGAATGGTGATGCCCGTTTTGGTATGGGTTTTGGTGCAATAGGTGGCGTTGATTGCTTATAAAAATCAGGAGACACATATTTCTTTGCGCCGAGTTGTCCTTCCTCAATCAGAAAGTATAAATCAACCGCGGCAGGCCTTATCTTTCTTTGAATTGAATAATGTTGAATAGTTTTTACCGTTCTGACTAGACTCTGGTCCCCCTTGTCACTCTCGACTATTCCTAGCTTTTTTGCTACTTTCATAACGACCAAATCAGGTTTGATGCAGTCATAACCCGTATCGAGCAGAAAGTGCAGAAGACTTGTCGTAGATCGAAAAAAAGGAATTTTGTAGGCTGTTAATGTCTTCTGTAATTTCGCAAAGCCTTTCCAAAACTGTGCTATATCATCTTCGGAGGTAATTTGTCTCGGAATTTCTGTTTTCGTCAACATAGTAGACATGGAGCCGATAAGTTTTATTTTTCGTGCCAAGGTTACTATGTGAAATAGTTTTGCTTGCTGTCTTATACCGCTAATTTTTGACCAATACTTATCCGCTAAATCGCAGGGATTCATTTGTGAAACTGCGTTTATATCAAAGTTCGAAAATATTTCGCTAAATATCCCGCTGCTTATTATTTTTTCAACCAGGTCGGAATTTGCGTTTTGGCTATATGCGATAAGGTTGGTAAAGGTCTCGAGAATTTTATTTTCGGTGAGGGATTCGGAGACTATATTATTGTTCCGTCTTTTTAATTCAGTGCTAAATAGGGGTTCCTGTCTGTACTTGTCAATTGTTTCAATTATCTTATCTATGCCGTTAAAAATGTCGGCGCTATCATTCATATGAACTGACCCTCTGTAATTGTGATAGTGATATTCATCCTTTGTCCTAGTACAACGCGCGCGTCACACGCCGCTTTTTGGCGTGTCGTTGTGGACGCGCCTCGTTAGAAACTAAGACGATTCAATAAGGAATAATTTCTGCCCGTATCTTTACTCTGTAACAATCCCCGTATGATGGGTCTTTGTACCATGTTTTTTCGAGTTCTTTAACAA
>JBBIHD010000113.1:0-7194 GCA_037447195.1 Nitrospirota bacterium
AAATACCTTGTGTATTTTCGATCTTATACTATAATTACCCTATGCTTGACCAAAGTACCCTCAATAGTGCCATAGAACTGCTGCGCGAGGCCGCGCATCCGAACAAGATCATCCTCTTCGGTTCCCACGGCCGGGGCGAGGCGCAAAAGGAAAGCGATGTTGACCTGCTGGTCGTCGAAGCGGATGTAAAGGATCGTGTCGCCGAGATGACGCGCCTGAACCGGGTGCTCAGCCCCTTGCGTATTTCTGTTGATCTTCTCGTCGTAAGCCAGGAGATGTTCGATTACTGGGCGGGCACGCCCGGAAATGTCTATTTTCAGGCCAAGGAGGAAGGGCGGGTGCTGTATGAGGCAGCATGAGCAGGCCCGCCACTTCTAAACATCTGAATCCTCAGCGCACGTTGAAAGCACGATCTTCATAAACCGATTTCCCACGGCAGGAGGCATGGCATGCATCGACGCAGGGCTGGCATTCTTGGTCTCTTTGTATCTCTCCTTTTCCTGGTCCCCCTGACCACCGCCGGCCAGCCGGCCCAGCAGGAACTCCTGATCACCCATCGCAGCCCGGAAGGCGAGAACGACTGCCAGGTGCAGATCCAGGTGCTGTTCAACAAGCCCGTGGTGCCCCTCGGAACGCTGGACGATCCGGCGAGGAGGCAGGTCCTTTCCCATTTCAGCATCACCCCGCCCGTTGCCGGCGCCTTCCGTCTGCTCGGCACGAATGCCGTGGTCTTTGAACCGAAGCATCACCTCACGCTGGCCACGGAATACCGCGTCACGGTGCGCAAGGGGATCCGCGCCATTGACGGCAGCCTGCTGCAGGCGGACCTTTCCTGGACCTTCCGCACGCCGGGGCCGCGCATCCTGTATGTTCAGCCGAACAGCACCGACCGCGCCATGTCGGACCAGGAACTATCCATCGTTGCGAACCAGGCCCTTGATATCGCATCGCTGCGCGAGCGCACGCGGCTCGTCACCTCTCGCCTCATGGCCAGGGACGAACCGGTCGCCTTCGATATCGCGCCGGCAAAGGACAATCCCTCGGCCCGGTCCGACTTGGGGATGGAGCGGCGCCAGTACCGGTATATCGTGAAGCAGCGGGCGCCCCTGGGGCTGGACACGAAGTATTCCATCTTCATTGAGGCAGGCGTGCGCGCCCAGGAAGGCAACCTCACGACGCCGGCTTCTGCCTCGGCCTCCTTCAAGACCTACGGTCCCTTCCGGTTCCTGCGCATCGAGCAGGTGCCGCGCGATTACTACGGCAACCTGGAGCCATCCTACCAGCTGGTGTTCACGAACGGCGTTGCCCAGGAGGAGATGGACAAGAACGCAAAGCCGGCGCAGAAGGACGGACCCACGATCACGGAGAAGATCACCGACAGGCTGCTTGACTTTTTCAGCAAGGCAACGAAGGGGAGGGAAAAGCGGGCCACCACGTCAGCTCCTGAAGGTTCATTCTTTCATGCCTACCGCAGCCAGTACGTGCGCGTGAACAACGCGAACCTGGAGCCAGACCGGGATTACGAGATCGCGTTGCTGAAGGACCTGACGGACGTTTACGGCCAGAAGCTCGAAAACCCCCAGGACGTGCGCTTCCATTCCGGGAACCTCCAGCCGGCCGTGGTGGTGCGCAAGGGCATGTGGGTGGTCTCGCGCTCCGTGGACCCGCGGCTGCCTGTGGGCGTCCAGGCCGTTGACAAGCTCTATTCGCGCATCACGGGCCTCACGCCCCAGGACCTGCTGGGCATGAACGATCTGCGCTACGGCATCGACGCACTTGCAAAAAAGGTGAAGGGAGACTACAGCGCTACGCAGGGCGTGAAGGAGCGGAACACGCCCCAGCGCCATGAATTCGACCTGAAGACGCGGTTCAACCGCGACGGGTTCGGCGCCGTGCTGTACGATTTCTATTCCCCTGATGAGCGGAAGCGGTTCAGCTATTCCCGCGGCAGCGACATCCATCATAGAGGGCTGATCTTCCGCACGGACCTGGGCGCCCATTTCAAGATCTCGCCGAAGGAAGGGCTGCTGCTCGTGAACAGCCTGCAGACAGGCTCGGCCGTCCCGGGCGTGCGGGTGGACATCTACCGGGAAGACAATTCCGCGAAGCCCTGCGCCTCGGGCGCTACGGACGGGTCGGGCACCTGGAAGCTGGGAGCACAGGAGCTCCTGGCCTGCACGAAGCGGAACATCACAACGAAGGTTCTGAGCGGTGACCGGCGGCCCGAGGCCGACGAGGATGACGCGATGTACGACAGCCGTTCCTACGGCCAGGCAGGCCCGCCCCGCCTTTCGGTGCTCGTCTCGAAGGGCACGGACTGGACCTTCCTGCAGGCCCAGGGCGAAGGCAATCCGCCGGTCTGGAACTTCGGCGTGTCGCCGGCCTGGGAAGCGGAGCGGCCCATTGCCGCAGGCGTCATTTTTTCGGACCGCCGGATCTACCGGCTCGGCGAGACCGTGGAGCTGAAGGGCGTGGCGCGCTATCTTTCCTATGGCGAGTTGAAGAAAGAGGCGGGCGCTGCATACGAGATCGCGCTTACGGACCCCCAGGGCGGCCGCACCAGGCTGCCGAATGCAAAGGTGAACGAGTTCGGCAGCTTCCACATCAGCCTGCCGGTCAAGAAGAACCAGTCCCTGGGGCATTACACGGTCACGGCAACATCGAAAAAGCTGAACCTCCAGTATACGGGCACCTTCCAGGTGGCCCAGTTCCGCGCCCCGGACTTCAAGGCCGCGGTCACGCCCGGCAAGGCCCTCATCGTTGCCGGCGAGGAGCTGACTGCCGAGGTGAAAGGCGACTATTTCTTCGGCGCTCCCATGGGCGGCGCCCGCGCTTCCTGGAACGTGACGCGCCAGCGTACCCTGTTCCGGCCAACGGGCTGGGAAGGGATGTTCTTCGGCATCCCGTCGTGGATCGACGAGGAAACGCCTGGCGCCGAGCCTTCAGCAAACGTAGCGTCCAACTGGTTCGACCTTGACCGCGAAGGCAGGGGCACGATCCGCGTCGCCGTTCCTTCGGCCGATGTGAAGCGGCCCATGGTCTACAGCTTCGATGTTGAAGTACGAGATCCGAGCGAGCAGACCGTGGGCGCTGCCGCCACGGCCACGGTTCTTCCCTATCCGGTGCTGGCGGGGATGAAGATTGGCGACTGGTTCGGCGAGGCAAAGAAGCCGCTGTCCGTATCGGTCATTGCCGTGAACGCCGACGGAACGGCCCGGCCCGGCACGGCAATGGTCGTGAAGCTGATCAAGCGCGACTGGCACGCGGTGCGCAGGGTGATCCGGCCGGGACAGGAAGCAACGGAGACAAAGCTCGTTGAGACCGTGGCAGGCACCTGCGAGGTGGTGAGCGGACCGAAGCCCGCTGCCTGTTCCGTAACGCCGCCTGCCGCGGGGTACTATATCGTCCAGACGGGATTCAAGGACCGGCAGAATGCGGGCACCGAGGCGAAGCTCACCTTCTATGCCTCGGGCAGGGAGATGGTGGGCTGGTCCGGCACGGAGTATGACCGCGTCGAGATCGTCCTGGACAAGACGTCCTATGAACCGGGCGAGACGGCCCGGGCCCTGATCAAGTCGCCCTATCCCCGCGCCGAGATGCTGTTCACCGTCGAGCGGGAGAAGTTCTTCCTGAAGGAACGGCGGCAGACCGAGGGCGGCGCCGTGATCGTTGACTTCACCGTAACGAAGGAGATGATCCCCAACGCCTATGCGGGAGTGGTGCTGGTGCGCACGGGCGCAACGGCATCGGGTCAGGAGCCTGACGAGGACCGCCAGTTCAAGGTCGGCTATGCGCCCTTTGGCGTGTCGGCCGAGGAAAAGCGGCTGCAGGTGGCCGTTGCCCCCGAGCGCTCGTCGCTCAGGCCGGGCGATGAGCTGGCCGTGTCCTTCGAGGTGAAGGACCGCGGCGGCAGGCCGGTGGACGGCGAGGTCGTGGTGATGGTCGTGGACGAGGCGATCCTGGCGCTCACGGGGTACACGCCGCCGGACCTGGTGTCCGTGATCTATCCCCACCGCGGACTGTCGGTGCGCATGAGCGACAACCGGCGCTTCCTGCTGAACCAGCAGAAGTTCTCGGAAAAGGGCAGTGACGGCGGAGGCGGCGGCGAGATGGAGTCGGCCGTGGCCCTGCGCCAGATATTCCAGAACCTGGCCTACTATAATCCGTCGCTCCGGACCGGCGCTGACGGAAAGGCATCGATCAGGTTCAAGCTGCCCGACAACCTGACGCAATGGCGCGTCATGGCAGTGGCGATCACAAAGGACGACCGCTTCGGCGACGGCAAGGCGCCGGTCACCGTCTCGCTGCCGCTCTTGGCGCGGCCCGTTACTCCGCGGTTCACGCGCATCGGCGACAGCTTCAAGGCAGGCGTGACCGTCCAGGTGTCGGGCGACGCCGGCGGCGACGTTACGGTCACGGCCGCGCTGCCGGACAGGGAAGGCGCCATCGCCTTTGCGGGAACAGGCGGCCTGACCACGACCGTGGCGGTCAAGCCCGGAGAGACGCGCAAGGTACTGTTCCCCTACACGGCGGCGGCTGCAGGCAGCGCGCCGCTGCGGTTCACGGCCCGCTTCGAAGGCAGGGACCGCGCAGGCAACCGCATCACCCATGACGACGCGGTGCAGGTGGCGCTGGCAGTGCAGGACCTGCCGCCCACGGAGGCCACGGTGGCAGTGGGCGAGACGGACAGGGAGAGCAGGGAGCAGCTGAACGTGCCCCGGACCGGCATCAGGTCCGATACGGGCGGCCTGACCATCACGCTGGCCAGCACAGCGCTGGCCCAGCTCGACGAAGGCGCCCAGTACCTCGCGGCCTATCCCTATGGGTGCCTGGAGCAGCGCACGAGCCTGCTGCTTCCGCTGATGCAGCTGCAGGAGCTGTCGTCGGTCTTCAAATTCGACCTGAAGGCCTCGAAGCCCGTACCGGAAGTGATCAAGGCGAACCTCGCCATGGTGCTGTCGCTCCAGAACAGCGACGGCGGCTTCCGCTATTGGTCCTCGGACAGCTCTTCGGACCGCTGGCTCTCGCCCTACGTGGCCAAGCTGCTGGCCCGGGCCGAAGGCATGCGCTACGATGTTCCCAAAGCTGCGAAGGAGAAGCTCGGAAGCTTCCTGCAGCAGAGCCTTCGTGATTTTCCCTGGTACATGCGGCTCTGCTCCTGGCGGTGCAAGGCCTACTACCGCCTGAACATCCTGACGGGCATGCGCGAGCTGGGCCTGTCCGATGAGTCCTACTACCAGGACTACTACAGCCGCAGAAAAGAGCTCGGCCTGGACGCCCAGATCCAGCTTGCCGTGCTGCTGACGCATCTCCCCAAATGGAAAGAGCAGGCCGCAACGCTCTTTGACGAGATCAAGAAAGGCATGTTCATCACCGCGGCCACGGCGCACATCGAGGACCGGGCAGACCTGCCGCCCTCGTGGGGATGGATGACCTCGCCGGTGATCAATACGGGCAGGGCGCTCAGCCTCTTCCTGCTGCGCGAGCCGGACCATCCTTTTAACGCCAAGATGGCGCGCTATATCCTGAAGGCCCGGAAGAACGGCCGGTGGCGCACCACCTACGAGAACGCGGCGGCGCTTGACGCGCTGCTGGACGTGCTGAAGAAGAAGGAAAAGACCGAGCCCGACTATACGGCAACGGTGCTGCTTGCCGGCAAGAGCGTGCTCGAGGCGGACCGCAAGGGCTACGACACGAAGCTCGTGGAAGGAAGCGTTGAAGCAAAGGACCTTCCCACAGGCAAATCGGACCTGGTGATCAGGAAGAAGGGCAAGGGCGCGCTTTATTACACGCTGCGCTATTCCTACAAGCTCACGGGTCCGCAGCCGCCGCGCCAGGAAGGGTTCTATGTGGAGCGGAAGATCAGCCGTTTTGATCCCCTGAACGCATCGGCTGGCGGGAAGGAATCGTTGCAGGAGATCCCCCTGGGCCAGGTGGCGGTGGTTGAGCTGACGGTCATCGTTCCCCAAGCAGCCTACCGCTTTGTGGTGGACGACCCGCTTCCCGCGGGGCTGGAGCCCATCGACCGGAGCCTCAAGACCACCTCCCAGCGGTATCAGGTGAAGCAGCCAGGGGATGGGGAGTATGAGGGTGAGGGGGAGGATAGCGAAGAAGGATACGACGAGGAGCGCGGCTCCTACCGGGCCAATCCCTTCAACCACGTGGAGCTCCATGACGAGGGCGTGAAGCTCTTTGCCGACGAGATCGCGGCAGGCGTGTACCGGTACCGGTACCTGGCCCGTGCGACCACGCCGGGCGTCTTCGAACTGCCCGGCACCATGGCAACGCTCATGTACGAGCCAGAGCAGTTCGGCAGGGCCGCGGAGGGGACGTTCAGGGTGGCGGAGTGATGATCGATATTTATTGGACGCAGATCGACGCGGATCAACTATCTCATGAAAGCTCAAGGTTGTAATGGTGCTTCTATGCGCGTACTGCAGGTTACGACTTTGGCTGCAGTTGCAGTCATGGCCTTGTTTCTCAGTCATGCGAAAGCAGACGCTAAAGAGGGGTTAATCCGACCGCTGCAGGCCGGCCCGTTCAACAGCATTCCTCACGCGAAGCTAAGGCCGCCTGTTCGGTTCGTCAATGAAATGTATGAGACGACCTGTTTTGAGCTGCAGGTCGGCAATAAAAAAGTCGGTTGGATATATGCCGCCTTCAAGACAAGAACCCTATTGATTCTCTTTGCATGCGAAAAGTATATGCAGAAGCCGGACGCTCAAGCTGGGACGTTTACGGGCGGTGAAGTCGATGCAATGCATGAGGTCATTCAAAAAAACGGCAATTGGCAGCTCGTTAAAATACCCATACCGGGGTATGATCGGTTTTCTCAACCGGTTATCTGTGGTGAGTTGGTAGCCTATTGGGCCTTTGACAGTAATGAATATTTTGCCTCTGTATATGATTTGTCGACAAGACGCCAAATGAAAAAGGTGCGAATCGGCAGGTCAGATTTTGGCACTGATGATTCCAGTTATCTGCCCATACCGGTATGGACGGCATCATGCGACGAAGTACGCTATCCTGTACACGATGAAGTCATAGCTCCGATTATCATCAAGCTCTCAGAATAGTCGTAATCATGCCTGTCATTGATATGAATAGGCCGATTAAACGGCATCCAAATATTAGCATAAGGAAAAGCAGTGTATTTTGGCCTATTAGTATGCTATGATTCAGATAATCGGTGAA
>JBBIHD010000114.1:0-4208 GCA_037447195.1 Nitrospirota bacterium
CATAAGCAAGCAGTACCGGGGCGGGCGCGTCTTGGCGGTTCAACGGTTTGGTTTTGTTTCATCGGTCTGAGGAAGTGCCTCGCTAAGGTTTATACGCTTTTTCCCGCCCTTCAGGACGTGATCGGGGAAATTAGCATTTGACTTTGAGCAGTTTGTATGCTAAAAATTCAATGACTTAGCAGTTATTTTTGGATAGAAGGTGAGGACAGACAGGATCTATGGGAATAGCGAAGAGAGCGCTCGCCATCAAGCCGTCGCCTACGCTCGCCATGGCAGCGCGGGCCAAGGCCATGAAGGCCCAGGGCATCGACGTAGTGGATTTCGGCGTGGGGGAGCCTGATTTTGACACGCCCCAGCACATCAAGGACGCGGCAAAAAAGGCCATTGACAGCGGATTCACCAAATACACGCCTTCATCGGGAACCGATGAACTGCGCGAGGCTGTAGTCCGGAAGTTCAAGACCGACAACGGGCTGGAGTACGACAAGACGCAGGTGCTTATCTCCTGCGGGGCCAAGCAGAGCCTCTACAACATCGCCGAGGCCCTCTTCGATCCGGGCGATGAGGTGATCATACCGGCGCCCTACTGGGTCTCCTACCCCGACCAGGTGGTCCTGAATGACGCCAGGCCGGTCATCGTCGAGACCACGGAAGCGGAAAAGTTCACGCTCTCGGCAAAGAAACTCGAGAGCGCCGTGACGAAGAAGACCAAGGCCATCATCCTGAACAGCCCGTCGAACCCCACGGGCCTCGCCTACGACAAAAAGACGCTTGAAGAGATCGCCACCGTGGCAGTGCGCCACAAGATCTACGTCATTTCCGACGAGATATATGAAAAGCTGATCTATGACGGGTTCACCCACACCAGCATCGCCTCGCTCGGCAGGGAGATCAAAGACCTGACCATCGTCGTGAACGGCGTGTCCAAGTCCCATGCCATGACGGGCTGGCGCATCGGCTATGCAGCGGGCCCCAAGGATGTGATCACAGCCATGGCCAACATCCAGAGCCAGAGCACGTCGAACCCCGCGTCCATTTCGCAGAAAGCCGCCCTGGAGGCGCTGACAGGCTCCCAGGAGTTCCTGACAGCCATGAACGCCGAGTTCGACAAACGCCGGAAATACATGGTCGAGCGGCTGAACAGCATCGCCGGCCTGTCCTGCCTCATGCCGGTCGGCGCCTTTTATGCCTTTCCCCGCGTTTCCTCGCACTTCGGCAAGCGCTCCGCTGCCGGGACCGCCATCAGGAACTCGTCGGACTTTGCGAACGTGCTGCTCGACGAGGCAAAGGTCGCCCTTGTTTCAGGAGATTCCTTCGGCGCCGACGCCCATATTCGCCTGTCCTATGCCACGTCCATGGAGAACATCCGGAAAGGCCTGGACCGGATCGAGGGCATGGTCAAGGCGCTGAAATGACCGGATGAACCACGGGCCGCTTTTTTCCCGGGCCAGTGCGCCCGGCGGGAACACGGCCTGCCCTGCAATCTGGTATATTTATACCGTGCGATTTTCAATTCCGCTTTATGCGGGCGAGGGGGTCCCTTGATGAAAGCTGTTACCTATCTGTTGCTGCTGCTCCTGGCCGGCGGAGGCGCTTTTTTCTATTTTACGATCCATGAACCCATGGCCAAGGATTACAACCGCATGAAGATCGGGCAGCCTGAGTTCGAGAAAGATGCTGCTGAACTGAAGCGATATAAACAGCGGGAGGCCTGGACACAGGATGCTGTCAGCACGCTCCAGGCCGGGCTGCAGAAGGAGATCGCCGAAGGCAAGGCCGAGGTCGTAACGACCTTTGGCGGCGCCGTCGTCGTGAACATCGCCGAATCGGTCCTGTATACGCCTGATTCCGTCACCTTCGCCAGGGACAGTCGCCAGACCATCGAGAACATCGCGTCCGTGCTCAAGAACCTGAAAGGCCTGAAGGACAACGAGATCTCCATCGGCAACGTCACCGAGTCGACCAAGGCGCAGCGCGCAGGCAGAAAAAAGATCCCTGCCCGGTCGGGCCGGGACATCGCCGCGGACCGGTCCAGCGCGCTCGTAAAGGCCCTTGAGAAGCAGGGGGTGCCTGAGGAGGCCCTGATCGCAGCGGCCTACGCTCCGAAGCAGCCTGACCGGGGATTCAGGATCAAGGACCGGAAAACGATGATCGTCATAGCTTCGCCGCTCAGCCCGCACTCTGCAGCGCCTGCGAAGCCGCAGCCCATCCCCATTCAGCCCGCGCCTCCCAAGACACCATAAGGGACGAATGAAGGACGATCCGGACGGCACCGTGCCTGCAAGGCTGAGCAATACCAGGGACGCCCATGACTGAAGAACAATTACAGGCCAGGATCGATGCCCTTGAGCGCGAGCATGAGCAGACGCGGAACACCATGTGGCAGCTGCTTGAGAAGAAGCAGAACGAGATCTATGCCCTCTATCATGTTTCCCGCACCATCGGCTCAGTGCTGGACATCCAGGAAATGCTCCACCAGGTGGCGGGGATCATCAAGAAATCCATTCCCTTTGAACGGCTCTCGCTCTATCTCATCGACGCGGCCTCGGCGTCGCTGGAACTCGCCTTCTTCAGCGGCCTGAACATCGACCGGAAGATCACCCTCCCCGTGGGCGAAGGCATCCCCGGCAGGATCGCCGAGCACGGCGAGCATGTCCACATCCACGACCTTTCCCTCTTTTATGAGACCTTCAATGATTTCGCCCACTACCCCGACGAGCCCAAGCAGGACGGGTCCTATATCGGCATCGCCCTGAAGGCGCGCAACGAGGTGATCGGCGTCATCGGCATGGACAGCCCCGCCAAATACGGGCTGAACGTCGATGACATGGATTTCATGGCCATCCTGTCCCACCAGATCGCCGCAGGCATCGAAAAGTCGCGCTATTTCGAGATGATCCAGCAGCTCTCCCAGCGCGACGGCCTCACGGGGCTCTACAACCACCGCATCTTCCAGGAAAAGCTGCAGCATGAGCTCTCGCGGCGCGACCGGACGCAGAAGTCCCTCTCGCTCATGATGCTGGACATCGATCATTTCAAGCAGTTCAACGACAACTTCGGCCATCAGGCAGGAGATGCGGTGCTGAAGGAACTCGGCGAGATCATCATGAGCCAGTGCCGCTGCGGCACCATCGACGTCTGCTGCCGGTACGGAGGCGAGGAATTCGCGATCATCATGCCGGAACTGGAGCTGCACAATGCCGTGAAGGTGGCGGAGCGGCTGCGGCGCGTCGTGGAGAGCAACGCCTTCAGCATCAACGGGAACAATCCCGACGCCAGGGTGACCATCAGCGTGGGCGTGGCCTCCATCATGGCCCAGGAGGACTTCAGCGGCGAAGAGCTCATCAAACGCGCTGATGACGCGCTCTACCTGTCAAAGAGGAACGGCCGGAACCGGGTGAGCTATGCGCCTGGGGAAGGGGAAGGAAAACCGGCGGCTTCATAGCCATGCGCCGGTCGGCTGCTCCCGTTGTCAGAAGGGCCGTGTGAGCTTCGCCAGAACATACTGCTGCTCCGCGTTCTGCCCTGTTTCAGGATCGTCCAGCCGCCACCGGTACTCGAAATTCAGAAACAGGCTTCGGATGCGATAGTCGAGGTTCATGTTGACCTGGTGGCTTTGGATGTCGCCCGCCGCGGACCTGCGGTGCTCCTCGCGCAGCTGCGCGCGATAGACGAGAAAGCGGGCAAGAGGATAGGTAAAGGTGAGCGAGCCGAAGATCAGCGAGTCATCCACCTGCGAAGAACTGGGCGGCAGGATGCCTGAAAGGGACTGATAGGTCGTTGTCGCCTGACCGCGGCTTGCCCCGGCTGAAGCAGCTGCGTAGACGGAAAGGACGTACTCGGCATTCACATCGTAGGTGACCGTACGGCGCTTCTGGTTCGCCCCCGGCTCCGTGCTGAGAATGTAGTTTCTCGCCTCCAGGCTGTCTTCCTGGGTCAGATAGGCGGCCGATCCCCGCACCAGCAGGTCCCGAACCCGCCTGGACGAGAAGACGGCGCGGTAGGAATGGCGCCAGAAGTCGTTGTTCACGGGAGAATGGTCCCGCTTGCTGTGATAGCTGTAGGTGAAGTTCAGGTTTTCCTTTTCCCAGCCGTCGGCGCTTATGCTTGCGTTCACGGTATTTGCATAATACAGACCGTCCCCTTCCCGCAGGCCTGCCGTTTCCGTCGAGATGCCGGAATAGCCGGCGGAGATGTCATAGCCAGCC
>JBBIHD010000114.1:4254-7116 GCA_037447195.1 Nitrospirota bacterium
TTTGTCCTTGTACTGCGCCCCGCCGGCAATGCCTCCCGTCTGCACGATGCTGTCCTCCCCGGGGTCGATTCCGACAGGGTCCCGATCGTAGTCTGACCTGCTGTAGTCAACCCCGCCCTGGACGCGCAGGTACTCCCGGAACTGGTAGATGACCCGGGCGTCGCCTTTATGCACGCTGAGATCGGACGTTGTAGCGCTTTCGAGCATCTGGCGCGTAAACTCATACCGGTACGCCTGCTGGAGGCCCTCTTTTTCCCTGACATTGAGCAACAGTGACGAAGCATAGGTCGTATCGGCGGTAACGGACAGGCCGGCGATATTCTGCGTTTCCCGGTCGGACAGGCGACCGGTCAGCACCAGCGTCGCATCGGGGGAAACGCGCATATCGGATCGCAGGTTTGCCGTGCGCGTTTCATAGAAAGAGGAGGTCACGAAGTTCTCGTACTCTTCGAGACCCGCCTCCACGTTGACGTCAACGGCAGGACTGATGCGGTAGCTCACCGCGGCCTTGGTGTCGTCACGCGCCTCATCCACAGGGCTGGCAAGGGACTGCGATTCCGACTCCGTGTGCACGCGGCTGAGCGTTACGGCCGGCAGCGAGGACCCATTCTGATTGTTCCGGTTATTTCTGTGGTTGCGACCGTTCGGCGCGCTTGTGGGGCGGTAATAGAGCGTGGCGCCATAGGTCCTGGTCTGCAGGTCGTAACCTGCGATATTCGCCGCACTGTCCACGGTCTGCGTCGACTCGCTGCCGAAGAGGGTCCAGGACAGCTTCAGGCTTGGGAAAAACAGTAGGGACAGGTTGTAGTCGAGCACATCCCGGTCCGGCCCATCCTTGAACGTCATCACCGTATACCCGGCGCCGGCGGTGAACTTCAGGAAACGCTCATCCAGCACATGGCCGCTCGTGTTCGCCCGGTAGAGCTGTGTCCAGTACTGATCGCTGCTGGTCACCGTATCCCCGGACTTCGTCTGATAATCCCGGTAGGAAAACTCCACCACACATGATACGCGGTACTGTGCAGTCGCCGGAAGCGGCAGAAGAATCGCCAGCGAGAAAACCACGACCAGGCAGACGACGCCCGCCAGCCGGGATAAAATTATTGTCATAATCGGTATACGCATAATCCAGCCGCAGCCGCAACGGTACATGCAATTATACTGCCCCGAATACGGCGCACTTTCTGACAGTTTTTCAGCACGTTACGTGCTTTTCAGATTTTTTATGTCAAGAGGGATGAGCAAAAACGCTCACTGGTGAGCAAAAAGGAACAATATTCTCACTACCGCCGGCACGGAACTCCTGCTGGACATCTATTTCCAGTGCCCGTCCTTCGACCCGGCCTCGTTGCCTGAGACGATCTCGATTACCGCCGACGAGCGCAATCCAGCCATCCAGGATTCCCTGATTTCCGCAGCCCGTTTTGCCTCAAGATCCTTTTCCAGTTTCTCCCGTGCTTCCGCAAAGGTCAGCTCCTGCTCGGGACGCCTGTCCTCAAGACGAATAATGAACCACGATGCCTCCGCCCGGATCAGGCCGCTTGTCTCTCCGGGCTGCATTGCAAATGCCGCTTTTTCCAGCTCCGGGAAAATCCTCCCCTTGTGCACATACCCGAGATCGCCGCCTTTGATCCGGTACATATCCTCGGAGTAGCGGGACGCCAGGGAGCCGAAGTCCTCGCCCGCCCGCGCCTTGCCGAGCGCTTCCCGGGCTTTGCCTTCGTCTTTCATGGAGATGATCCTGATCCGCACGCTTTCCGGCTGCCGGAACCGGCTGCGGTGCTGCTCAAAATAGTCCCGTAGCTCCTGTTCGCCCATCTGGGACGGCCTTGTCACGGCCTTTTCGACAGCCGCCAGGGCGAGCAGCTCCTTTTCGAAGCCTGCGCGGAGTTCCTCTTCCGAAATTCCGGCCTGCTCAAGCGCCTGGCGGTAGTCCTTCCGGGAAGAGAAGCGGCCCCGAACCTGCTTCATTCGCTCGCGCACCTGCTTCTTGTCAGGCCGCAGGCCCATCCGGAGAGCGTCCTGGTACTGCAGGGTGCGCTCGATGAGATTCTGGAGCGCTTTCTCGCGGAACTCGCGCCTTCGTTCCTCGGACACGGCCCCGTGTATCGTCATGCGGGGGATCAGCCGGTTCATTTCTGCTTCCAACTCGCGCCCGTACACGGGCATGTCATTCACGAGCGCCACAGCGCCCTTCGGCGCCGCCGCCGCACTCAAAGGAGCGGCAAGAAGGCACAACAGGAACGCCAGGCGAAATAGAGATATGATCATTGAGCCGCCCTTCATCAGAGCCCCGGAGGAAGATGCTTCTTGTATTCTTCGGGATGCTCGGCTTTCCACGTTTCACTCAGATACTGAAAGACCTGGACCCGCCGGTTCAGCTGGTCGGCCACGATGATCCGGTCCTGCTCGTCCACGAAAATGCCGGCCGGTAGAATGAACTGTCCGGGATCCTTCCTCCCCAGCTGCCCGAAGAAGAGGAGCAGCCGCCCCGATTCGTCAAAGATCTGAATGTTGCTGAACGCCGCATCAACGACGTAGATATTGCCCTCCGAATCGACGCCGACGCCTTTCGGCCGGGAGAAACTGCCGGGCGAGTCGCCGATGGTGCCAAACTTCCGCAAAAACCTGCCCTCGGAATCGAAGATCTGAACCCGGAAATTCGCCGTGTCCACAATGCAGATATTGCCGTTGCGCCGGTCAACCGCCACATTGGTAGGAAAGTTCAGCTCGCCGTCGCCGCCGCCCCGGACGCCGAACTGGAACAGCGGGGCGCCGTCGAGGGCATACACGCGGATCCGGTGGTTGGCGCTGTCAACGACATAGATGCGCTTCAGGCGGTCGTTGATCGCGAGGCCTGAA
>JBBIHD010000115.1:0-6828 GCA_037447195.1 Nitrospirota bacterium
AGCTGAACCTGCAACTATTGATTGTTACTCCTCTCCAGAATATTCACATCATCGAGCCATTTGTCTCCAGCGTGGGGTTTGTCCAGAACGAGGACGGGCGAGCGTCCAAGGTGCGCAATCTTTCGATTGAGGAATACCGGGCGGAGAAGGCGAGGATGGCCGGATGAACTGGACAAGACCGGCCGACCTTCGCGCCCAGATGCAAAAGATATGGGATCGGGGGGAGCTGCTGGCCAGCCTCGTCGCAGGCGAGTCGCTCTTCCCAAGGCGGTTGATCCTCAGGGGACCTGCGTCAGCAGAAATGGCGGACCGTTTTGAAGAGGTGCGCGCCTGGATCAGCGAGCTTCGCGCGATGCCTCACTGCCGGGTGGAGATGCGGGAGTTCAGGCACAGAGTCTTCGGCGCGAACGCCGTTCCCCGTGAGATATGGATCGATACCGTGAACGATGCGCTGGCGCTTATCGGCAAACAACGGGATGCCGCCCGTTTCACCGCGCTGACCGATGTGACACGCAGGCGCCAGCCGCAATTATTGGGCTGGCTGGCCAAACGGCCGCTCCGCGCCCTGGAGCTGTCCAACGAGTGGGGCCTGCTGCTTGAAATCGTCGCCTGGCTGCAAGCGCATCCACGGCCGGGCGTATACGTGAGGCAAGTAGACATCCCAGGCGTCCACAGCAAGTTCATCGAAGCGCATCGCGGCGTGCTCGGAGAGTTGCTGGATATGGTCTTGCCGCCCCCGGCAATCGATCCAACGGCCGCCGGAACGAACCAATTCGCAAAGCGATACGGCTTTTGTGAGAAGCCGGCGCGCATCCGCTTCCGCGTTCTCGATCCGGAGCATTCCCCGTTGCCGCGAACCTTCGGACGGGACCTTACCATTGATGCCGATAGCTTCGCTCGCCTGGATGCCAATGTCTCGCGAGTCTTCATCACCGAGAACGAGATTAATTTTCTGGCCTTTCCGCAGATGAGGGACGGCATGGTCATTTTCGGCGCGGGCTATGGTTTTGAGATGCTGCGTCAAGCCGAATGGCTTTCGCGCTGCCGCATATGCTATTGGGGTGATATTGACACCCATGGCTTCGCGATTCTTGATCAGCTTCGTGGTCAGTTCAGCCACGCAGAGTCTTTTTTAATGGATCGCAAGACATTCTTCGCATTTCAAACGCTTTGGGGCCGGGAAGAGAAGCAGACGATCCGCGACTTGTCCAGGTTGAAGCCCGATGAGGCGGCGTTCTATGACGATTTGCGAGACAATCGCATAGGCAAGAATCTGCGTCTTGAGCAGGAAAGGATCGGCTTCGGCTGGGTGGAGGCCGCATTATCGGCGCTCACGGAGTTGCGATAACCGAAACCCGAAGAAGTGGCTGGGGCGGAAACCACTGTTGCAGACGCGCCATCACCGCCGTTGCGGCGATAGTTCGCCCGCATTATTGAACGAGCTCAATGCTCTTGTATTTACTCGGCAATTATTGTACTGTTCTTCAACCAGAAACAGCTTCACGTCTGCATACTCTGTATGTCCATCGAAAAAAAATTCGACATATCATTCGTCTCCGCTCTTGCCCTGCGCGAGAAGCAGATTCAGCAGAACTACCGGCCGATCATCGCGGTGCATAAGTGGTTCGCGCGGCGGCCGGGGACGCTGTTTCGCGGACTGATCCTTTCGGAATTCGTGGACAAACCTCTCCGGGACGCCTTCTATTCTTCCAATAACTTATCGGGCCTTACTATCCTTGATCCCTTCATGGGCGGCGGCACACCGCTTTTTGAGGCGAACCGTCTTGGCTGCGATGTTGTCGGGTACGATATCAACCCCATGGCGTACTGGATCGTACGGCAGGAGATCGAACATCTTGACCTCGCGGCCTATCGCAATAGAGCCGATGATCTGCTCAAAGGGCTGGAGCAGGAGCTCGGAAGCTATTACAAAACAACCTGCCTTGAGTGCGGATCGAGAAGCGCCGACGTAAAGTACTTTCTCTGGGTAAAGCAGCACACGTGCGCTCATTGCGGGAAGTCGAATGACCTATTTCCCGGCTATCTTCTCGCTGAAGACAGGCGTCACACTGAACATGTTTACGTCTGCGCGAACTGCGGCGAGCTGCATGGGGCCAGGGACCGGGCCAAGCCGGGAAAGTGCAAGTCCTGCGGTGAACGCATCATCATCGACGGGCCTGCGAAGAGAAGCAAGTACGCATGCAGGCATTGCAAAAAAGATAATTCCTACCCCGGCAAGTTGCCGCAGCCTCCTGCCCACCGGATGTACGCCATCGAGTATCACTGCAGAAAATGCAAGCCTAATCACGAAGGAAGGTTTTTCAAAAAGCCGTCGCGCACTGATCTTGCCAAATATGCGGAAGCAGCGGACCGGCTCAAGAGCATGACAGTTCAATTCGTTCCCGACGATGCGATCATGGAAGGCGACGAGACGGCCCGGCTTCATCGGTGGGGGTATCAGCAGTACCGCGAGATGTTCAACGGCCGACAGCTTCTCGGGCTTGAACTGAGCTGCCGGGCCATTGCCGCTGTCAGGGATGAGCGCGTGCGGAACGCGCTTGCCACCAATCTTTCAGACCTTCTTCGCTACCAGAACATGTTATGTCGATATGACGCGATGGCGCTTAAATCGCTGGATATTTTTTCCGTCCACGGATTTCCTGTCGGGCTGGTGCAGTGCGAATCGAATCTCCTGGGCATTGCTAACGGCGGCGGGGTGAATGTCGGAAGCGGCGGCTGGACGAATATCATCGACAAGTATTATAAGGCAAAGGCCTACTGTGATGCTCCTTTTGAGATCCGTCATGAAAACGGCCGCAAGATCGTGGTGCCCATCGGGGATGAATGGATCGGAGACCGGAGAAACGGGACTGTTCCCCCGGCCAAACGGCAACTGCGGCTTCACAGCCAAAGCTCAATGGAGGCGGACCTTCAGCCGAGGTCGGTGGACGCGGTCTTTACCGATCCACCCTACTACGGCAATGTGCAATATGCTGAGTTGATGGATTTCTGTTATGTCTGGCTTCGGAAGCTCGTGGACGATCCTGCGTTTAGACACCACACGACGCGGGATATGCAGGAGCTTACGGGCAACGTGACTATGGAGCGGGGGCTCGATCATTTTACCGAGGGACTGTCGAAGGTGTTCAAAAAAATGGCTGAAGCGTTAAAGCCCGGCCGGCCCCTGGCCTTTACCTATCATCACAATAGTCTCGATGCCTACTATCCGGTCGCCATTGCGATGCTTGACGCCGGCCTGATTTGCTCCGCATCCCTGCCCTGCCCGGCTGAGATGGGAGCATCGATCCATATCAGCGGGACGGGTTCGTCCATAGTCGATACGGTCTTCGTCTGCCGATCCACCGGGTCGGTGCCGGCCCGCTGGATCGCCAGAACGCCGGCGGCCATGGCGGATCTCGTGAGAGAAGACATAGAGAAGCTTCGGCACTCAGGCCTCAAGGAGACGCGCGGAGACGTCCGGTGCATCATCTACGGACATCTTATCCGGCTCGCTGTCTGGGACTTGCGGCATGAGTGGGTCAAAACGAAGCCCGTGAAGGAAAAGGCCGCATCGGTTGCAGCGAAGATCGAGGAGCTCGGCGGACTGGCGGCCGTGGAAAAGCACGTTGGCGAGGACCTGATGCAAGCCGCGCTGGTAAGAACATCTTTTGTCCGGGAAGAAAATGGAAGCTATGGAGCCGATGGCGATGAAATTTCCTTTTGAGGTGCCTTTCGAGGAAGTGCGTTCGGACCTGGACCAGTATGTGACAGCGGTGTTTTCCGGCCTGGAATCGGAATTCCTGACCTTGCCCAAAGGCGCGGGGTTCATCGATTATCCGGTCTTTGAGCAGGGTTATGAGGCATTAAAGCAGGCGACGGGCGGCTTCCGCAACCTTACGCCGTCGATGGTGCAGCGCTGCGTGGTTGCGAATCCCATATCCCTGATCGTCGTGCGCACCATGCTGGGCTTTACGCCGCCCGAATGGGCCTATGTGGCCTCGCAGCATGCAAAAATAGATGTTCCTCAGAATTTCGTCCGGACCCTTGATCGGAAAGTCCGCGTGGAGCCGCTTCTGCCGCTCAAAGCCAATGGCGTGACCGTGGCGAGGCTGGAAGCATTGGTGAACGTGGCCTGTGAACTGCTTACGGCAGGCGTTCCAGCCACGAGCCCGGACAGGCTCCATCGTCTTGACAAGGCTGACACCAGGTCAGGCGCGGACAGCATCAGGGCCATGGCTGACCTTGGCGCCCCTTATGCCATGCTTCTCTATGAACGGTTCCTCGGCAGGCCCTTTGCCGGGCATCGTGATTCGGTCAGTGAACTGATAGGCGACATTCTCGAATCGGCAATCGAGGGCGTTTTGCACAAGGCGGGCATAACGGCCAGAAAAACAAAGCGGGCCGAGAAGATCCAGGGCTTCGACCAGTCCCCCGATTTCATCATTCCGAGCGAGTTCAACCCGCAGGTCATCATCGAGGCGAAGATAACGGAAGACGACGGAACGGCCCGCGATAAAGTGACGCGCATCCAGCATTTGGGAGAATTGAGCATGGCGGGCAGGCCGAAGGGAAAGCCGAAATACGAGGTCATCGCCTGCATTGCCGGCCGCGGGTTCGGGGTCCGGCGGGAAGACATGAAGAAGATGCTGCTGGCAACGCGAGGCAAGGTGTTCACGCTTCAGAATCTGGATAAGCTCGTGGAGTTTACGAGGTTAAAGGAATTCAAAACGAAATAACAGGGCCTTGTTTGCTATTTTTCAACGAACAGTGCTGAAACAAATCTAAGCAGCACCTGTTTAGTGAAGTCATCTGTTTCATAACGGGCAGGTTTTTCTTTAAACCGTGTTCATCAGTGGTTACAATTGCAGGAGGCGGATAGTGAAAAAGAGCGGCACGTCTGCGGCAGGCGGCAAGAATATCACCTGGAGCCTTTCTGCCCTGTTCAAGGGTGACAATGACGCCGCCATAGAGCGGAACCTGGAAGAGGTCCGCGCGCGAAGCTACGCGTTCATTGACGCCTGGAAGGACCGGAGCGATTACCTGTCGGAGCCGGCGGTCATGCGCCGTGCCCTGGAAGACTATGAGGCATGGCAGCGGCAGTACGGGGCTGACGGCGATGCCGGGTACTATATCTGGCTCCGTACCCAGCAGGACCAGAATGATCCGAAGCTCAAGGCAACGTTCAACAAGATCGAGGAGTTCAGCAAGAAGATCGGGAACGATAGTCAGTTTTTCCTTCTGCGCATCGCCAAGATCCCCCGGGACACACAGGCGCTCTTTCTGCAGGATGAAGGCCTTCGTGATTACCGCCATTTTCTGGCGCGCATATTCGCCCAGTCCCGCTACCTTCTGAGCGAGGCCGAGGAAAAGGTCCTGAACCTCAAGTCGTCCACGTCCCATTCGAACTGGGTCAAGATGGTCTCCGGATTCCTCTCCAAGGAAGAGCGGTCCGTACTGCTTGAAGACGGCAAGCGCGGCGCCAGGACCATGCAGGACATCCTGACCCTGATGAACAGCAAAAAGAAAGGCGTGCGCGACACCGCGGCTGCAGCGTTCAATGATATTCTGGCAAAGAACGTGGAGGTTGCCGAGGCGGAGCTCAACTCGGTCCTGGCGAACAAGAAGGTGGACGACGAGCTGCGCGGCATGGCCCGGCCGGACCTGGGGCGCCACATCAGCGATGACATCGAGAGCGATGTGGTGGACGCCCTCATCACGGCAGTGTCGGACCGGTTCGACATCGCGCACCGATTCTACCGGCTGAAGGCGCGCCTGCTGAAGGTCAAAGCGCTCAAGTATCATGAGCGGAACGTGGAATACGGCAGGATCGATGGGTCCTATCCGTTCCCTGCAGCGAGCGCGCTGGTGCTGCGCGTGATGCGCGGCCTTGATGACGAGTTCGCAGGCATCTATGACAGCTATCTCCGGAACGGCCGGATCGATGTCTTTCCGCGGAAAGGGAAGACGGGCGGCGCCTTCTGCGTGCATCACCTTCTTTCGCAGCCCACCTTCATCCTCCTGAACCATACGAACAAGCTGCATGATGTGCTGACCATTGCCCACGAACTGGGGCACGGGATCAACAACGAACTGATGCGCTCCCGCCAGAACGCCTTGAACTTCGGATCGCCCATGTCAACGGCCGAGGTGGCGAGCACGTTCCTCGAGGACTTTGTGCTGCGGGAAGTGATGCAGGGCGCCGGAGACGAACAGCGGCTGGCCGTCATGATGATGAAGCTGAATGACGACGTCTCCACCATCTTCCGGCAGGCGGCTTGCTACCGTTTTGAGCAGGAGCTGCATGCCGGGTTCCGGAGCAACGGCTATCTTTCGAAGGAAGAGATCGGATCGTTGTTCAGGGGCCACATGGCATCCTATATGGGAAGCGCCGTCGAGCAGTCCCGGGGGGCCGAGAACTGGTGGGTCTATTGGAGCCACATACGCTCGTTCTTCTATGTCTACTCCTATGCCAGCGGGCTGCTGATCTCAAAATCGCTCCAGCGTGCCGTGCGGCAGGACCCCGGCTTCATCGCCAAGGTGAAGGGCTTCCTGGCCGCTGGTTTGTCCGATTCTCCGAAGAACATCTTTGCGCGGCTCGGCGTGGACATCTCGGACAAGGGCTTCTGGGCCAGGGGGCTGGACGAGGTTGAGGCGCTGCTCGACGAGACCACGTTGCTCGCGAAGAAGCTCAGGAAATTCCGGTAAGCGCCGTGAATGCCAGCCATGGTCTTTTCCTACTACAACAAGCTGTCGGCATCGCAGAAGCGGATCTACCGGAAGAGCGATGCCATTCCTTCCATCCCGCTCAGTTCGGGCAATGATCTGAAG
>JBBIHD010000115.1:6838-7053 GCA_037447195.1 Nitrospirota bacterium
CCGCTCATACCGCTGCTGCAGAGCGCCCTGGCGGAGCAGGACCGCGCAAGCGCCGAGCGGATATGCAGGCTGCTCGGGAAGGGGATCGCCGATGCCCTCGCCATTCCTCCTTTGCGGGTGCGGGTGCTGGCGATCCGGCCGGCAGGGACCTGGGGCGAGCTGCATGGGCTCTACGAGCCCGCCGAGGGCCGCGCATCGGCCCTGATCACCCTCTG
>JBBIHD010000116.1:0-7049 GCA_037447195.1 Nitrospirota bacterium
GAACTGCTCGACCTCCTTGCGCTTTTTCTCGTCGTTCAGCCGCGTCTTTTCATGGATCTCTTCTTCCACGAGAAGCTGGTCATAGAGCTTCTGCGTGCCCCCGGCGATCTTCCGCATCGCGCAGCGGTGGATGATCATGGTATGGGTCGTGACGCTGTCCATGAAGTCCCGGTCGTGGGTGATGATGATCAGCTCGTTCCTCCAGGCGCGCAGGAACTGGGTGAGCCAGCGGACCGAGATGATGTCGAGGTAGTTCGTGGGCTCGTCGAGCAGCAGCAGGTTCGGCTCCGACACGAGCACCTTGGCGAGGTTCAGGCGCACCTGGTAGCCGCCCGAAAGCGACGTGGGCGGCCGTTCAAAATCGTCGTTCGTGAACCCCAGGCCGTGCAGGATGGCCTCGGCCTTATAGGTCTCGTCGATGTAGTCATCGTTCGGCGGAAGGGCCAGGCAGGCCTCTTTGAGCACCGTGTCTTCCGTGAAATGGATATGCTGGGACAGGTGGCCGATGGAGTAGCCCGAGGGCACGGTGATCGTGCCGGAGTCCTGCCGCTCCTCTCCCAGGATCATGCGAAAGAGCGTTGACTTGCCGTGGCCGTTCCGGCCGACAAGGCCCACGCGCTCGCGCGGGTTGATGGTAAAGCTGACGCCGTCAAAGAGCCGCTGTTTACCGTAATTCTTTTCTACGTTCGTGACCTGCAGCATAATTCCCTCTCGGACCAGGCAATGCGTTTTTGCAACAAGCCCTGCATAATACGCCTTGGTCCGGCGGGATGCAATGGTTTTTTCAATTGGACGTTCCCAAGAAAGGGATGAATGCATGGCCCGCAGCCCCTGAGCGATAGTCGCAATCGCAGCGCGCCCCGCAACACTTCGACCCGCAATCGCTTCAGGAATATGAGGAATCGTACTGTTCTGGAGACAATAATCCGGCACGCAGGCGCGACGGAGCGAAGGGGCTGCGGGCAGAAAACACCCTTACCCGTTCCTGCGCCTGCCGCTTGTTGCTTTTTGCTCAAGCAACTTCAATCAGCAGGTGAGTTTGGGCGAAAGCCCTGTTTTTCAATTGGCGGGCTGAGCAATGCGGCGGCCCTCAGGCTTCCGGCGCAGGTGCCCCTCCAATAGGATGTTCAGGCGGTCGATGGCAGCCGGGCTTTTCAGGTTGCTTGTGTGCGTCTCGGGAAATCCGTAGATGTGCACTGCCTCGGCCTGTGCGCGCAGGGAGAGGGCGCTGGTGAGCGGCACTACGCCGTCGGTCCCGTCGCCGCCCGCGACGCCGAAGAGCAGGTAGGACGGCACCTGGTTCGGCAGCCGCCTTTCAAACAGCGTCTGAAGAAAGGGGCTGTTCGGCGCCAGATCGATCCAGTTCGGATTAACGAGCGGCGACCGCTCCACCCCCACCCTGGCACGATTTACTCCCTCCCAGGGCGTCGATATGGCGATGAAGAGCCTGAGGGGATGGGCCGGAAGCCGGCCGGCCATCTCGTGGATCGCAGCGCGGGAGACCAGCCCGCCCATGCTGTGCGCCACGATGAAAAGGCGCCTGAACTTGTGCTTCGCATAGAGCTCCGTGAGCGCCTGGACGAGTTCGTGGCTCGTCATGTCGATGCGCAGCCCCGAGGGATACTGGTAGATCCAGGGCTGCAACGTTGTGCGATCCAGCCGTTCGATGATCGAGCGAAACTCCTGGGGGTTGCCGCCTGATCCGTGAACGAAGAGCACGGGCACCTTTGCCGGATCATAGGGTTCGAGAAAATAGATGCCATAGCCGTTCAACAGCGCAAAGTGCACCGGTGCATAGAGGCCCTGCCGGCCCCGCTCAGGATCGAACCGCTGATCATCAAGGCTCACCACTTCGCCGCGGCTGACCGTCACCTTGCCGAGCTTGACGGCGCCTTCCGAAACCTCCTCGGGCGGAGGCATCTCGGCAATGCCCGGAAATTCCGCACTGGACAACCGGATGTCCAGACCCTCGGCCGTGCCGCCGTCCTTCACGGTCACCTTCTGGGGCATTGTCCCGCCGTACCAGGCCGCGGGCTCGCCCCGTTGATATAGAAGGTCCTCGTTGCGGTCCTCGAAGGCAAAAAGATAGACTGTGCCCGGCGTTGTCCGGAAGCGATAGGGCCCGGGACCGTATTGAACCGAGTAGTTCCAGATCCTTTTCTTGCCCCGGTGGTACCTGAGGAGCATGATGACCACGGGCTTGCCCGGAGCCGCACTTGCGACCTCGCCGTGAAGCTCAATGGCCCGGTCCATGCGCCAGAGGTCCTGCGTCACCTGGAAGAGGCCGCAGCCTGACATGACCGAAAGCGCACACAGGCTGCTGATAAGAATTGCGGAAAAGCGGACCATACTCATCACGAACCTCCTCTACTTCAATACACTACAGCCGCGGCTTTGTCAACCCGCCCTGCATTCCCTGCTATCCATCCCGCTCCAGAAACTCAACGGCCCGCTGCTCTGACCAGTACATATGGTCGTGATTGAACTGCACGAAGCCTACATGGCCGCCGGAGCGGGGCATTTCGAGATGAACGCAGCGGCTGTGCGATGCCTGCCGGACAGGGTAGCAGCCCTCTGCAAGGAAGGGGTCGTTCTGCGCATTCACGATCAGGCTGGGGACGCGGATGGCGGGAATGAACTGCGCGCTGCTGCATTTGGCCCAGTAGTCCTCGGCGTTGTGGAACCCGTGGATCGGCGCCGTGTAGCGGTCGTCGAATTGCTTGAAGCTCTTTATCTCCTCGAACCCCCGGTCATCGATGGCACCGGGCATCAGCTCCATCTTCTGCTTTATCTTCTCGTGGAGCGATTCCAGGAACCGGCTCATATACAGGCTGTTCCTGAACTTCGCCAGTTGCAGTGCGCTTGACCGCAGGTCGCAGGGGACGGAAAAGACCGCAGCCTTTTCCATGCGGCTGTCGAGTGTCGCGGCAATCGAACCGAGATAGACAAGGACGAGATTGCCGCCCATGCTGAACCCGATCAGCGCGGCGCTCCGGTAACGGTCGTCTTTGAGCGCGTGCTTCACCACAACGTCCAGGTCATCGATGGAGCCGTTGTGGTACAGCCGCAGCTGGCGGTTGATCTCGCCCGAACAGGAGCGATAGTTCCAGGCCAGGGCGTCCCAGCCCCTCCGGTTCAGGGCCATTGCCATGCCGATCATGTAGGGGCGGTGGGAACTGCCTTCGAGGCCGTGGCACAAAATCGCGAGTTTTCTGCTTCCCACCCGCGACCAGTCAAGGTCGAGGAAATCATCGTCCGGCGTCGCGATCCGCTCGCGAACGTAGAGACCAGGAGAGAGCTTGCGCAGGATGCTGGGATAGATGGTCTGCAGATGGCCGTTCTGCAGGAGGAAGGGCGGGCGAAAGGTGGAGTGAGGGATTATGGGCATAGAAAAAATGATGTGCAGCTATTATATGTGAGCGCTCCGCCCTTTAAGGACTTCGCCCCGCGAGCGATGGCCAGATAGTTCCGCGATCGGCACAGGACAGGGTCGTACCGACCGAAGAGCAGTGACATACGATCGCGACGCACGGCCGCACCCGCTCTGCAGCCATGAGGCCTGACGGCAGATCTTACGCAGGGTTTTCATTTTTCAGAATAGGCCTTCATTAATTTCTCTGCTGTCGACGCAGCTATCCCTTTGCTCCGCGCACGACTCACTGCACCAGCGAGCTGTTTATTTGAATATACATCGGTAACCGGTTGAAGCAATTCCTCTTGAACCCTCGCTCTCACTTCGTCTTCCTGCCGCTCCAGGAGGGACAAAAAAATGGCTGCTTGTTTCATCAGTAACTCCAGATAAACCTCGTTCAGCCACTCGCCGCCTTCCGCACCATTTATGTATTCGCCGGAGGCGAGCCGGAGAACGCTTTGGATGGCCGCCTGATCACCGCGCAATGCGGATGGCAACGCCTTCTTAAGAAGAGCGACTTCCTTTGCCTCTCTTGCCTGGAGCATTTGAAGTTCCTCTGCGTTCATATCCAGTATCTTCTTTTTCTTTTCATGGACCACGACACTGATTTCACTTATGCACATGTCGCTATATTTGCTGCCCTTGGCGACCTTTCCAATTTTCAATTCGATGCGCAGCTCAGAGCTGTCGATTCTTTGCCCGATGGGGATGGTATACACTTGCACCTGCGGCTTGTCTTCCAGCGTGACGTCGTAAACATCTTTGCTTCCTATGGTTTTATTGGTGGTCGTGTTCACGAGTGACAGTCTTATCTGCGATGGTCTTGCGTTGTTTTTAAAAAGCGCCTCGCTGTGAGCATAACCTGGCGCTATCTTAATTTTGATGCTGTCCACGTCTCTCGCTGCCTTCGGCCCATGAAAATCGATGCGAACCCACTCGCCGATCCCGTCACCAGGATTTCCTTCACACCAGGCTTTTGCAGGGTTCGCCCCGAACAGGTTTTTTGGATTATACAGATCCTTTTCATGCGGCAGCACTGAAGAGACGCGAATATCATAGAGCTCGCCTCGCGCCAGCAGCTTTCCTTCCTGTGCATCTGATTCGGAGGGCATGCAAATAAGAAGAATAGTGAGCAGCGCCATAATTTTCATTTCTTTTGTTTCCTCCGTAATAATTACCTGGCTGATAATCACGCTTCACATACAAAAGCAACAACGGCGTAAAGACTCCTGGGACTCACAGGAACTCCGTCTTCCCGTCCGTATGCTTCAGCATGATCTGCTCGAGCATGCGCACGATCCCCGTGGCGAGCGTGAAGAGCGATTCGACAGGCAGGTTCTTCTCCGCCGTGGTGTCGAAAAAGAGGTGCAGCCGCGACGCAAGGTCCTCCTCGGGCCTCCAGTAGCATATCAGGATCGGCACACGGGGCAGTGGGTAGAGCACAACGGACACATCGGCATGAAAGGCATTATGGGATGAAGACCCGCTGAACAGGCGGATCAGGTCCTCGAAGAGTTCGCCGTGCGTGTCGGCGATGAACTTCAGGGGCTGTTCGCAGCGCCGCTCGAAGAGCGGGTTCCACGTCTTGCCCTGCTCAAGCTCCCGGAAGGGCGCCCAGCGCCCGGCAGGCTCCGCGCCCTGGCAGAACAATATATAGTGCAGCAAGGGGATGGAGAACCATGCATGGGTGTGGCACTGGGACATGACAGCGCCCTGCTGATCGACCTCAAAGTCCCTGCCCAGGCAGGTGATCACGATCGTCCGGCCCGTGCTTCTGGCCCCGAGCTGTTCTGCACGGGAGACAATGTCTGTCTTCCGGACCTGTTCTTTCAGGTCCTTCAGTGTTTCTTCGCGGATCCCTTCTATATTAACCTGCCGCTCGATGTTCCCTTCGAAACGGGCAAAGATGTCCTTGTCCAGATGCGGGCAACCGGCAAGCTTTTTTTCCTGCTTGATGACCGCTGCGGCAAAGGCAAGGCAGGTCGAGATCCCGCAGTCTCCGCAGTTAGTTCCGGGCAGGAGCTTGTAAAGCTCCAGCGGCGTGCTCAGTCTGGCCATGGCACATTCTACATCATCGGGCAGGCATGACAAAGATAAAAGCGGGCGCCTTCGGCAACATCCTTGCCTGTCTGGCCGGCATTCCTGACAAGGCGAAGGCCGGCAGGATCGTTGACGCGCTGATCCGGCGCCGCGCGAACCGCCCCTTGCCCGTGCGGGTCATGCTGGACCCCATCCGCAAAAGCAGCCAGCTCTGGCGGCCTTATATGGAACGGCATGATCTGGACCTGCCGAACCAATACCACAACGGAGGCGGATGGCCCTTCGTTGGAGGATTCTGGGCCATGCTGCTGAAGGACCTCGGACGGAAGGACATGGCCTGGAAGGAACTGACGCGGATGGCCGAGGCGAACAAGGCTAAGCGCTGGGGCTTCTATGAATGGTTCCACGGCCGCACCGGCGTGGCCATGGGCATGCGCGGCCAGTCCTGGAACGCCGCCATGTTCATCCTGGCCTGGCATGCGCTGAAAGAAGACGTGGCGATCCGGTAAGCGGGAGCGTCAGCGTAACAAGGAGCCGGTTCAGGGTTCGGATTACGAACTGCGGATAGTCATTCGCTCGCCTCCCACAACATAGATCAGCGTTCATCCGCGTCCACAAAACTACGGGCTTGTTTTTCTCCGTGCGCTTCGTGGTAAAAGACTTCTCTTCGCTTTTTCCGTCTAGATCCGCGTTCATCCGCGTCCAAAATGAAGTATCTCTGTCGCTTTTGTTCCAGTCCTCCGCCGCAACAGCCTGGCACAATCTTATCTTTTTTCCTGCGGAAATGCAATCCACCGATGCCGCTCTCGTTGACAAAGCCTGCGGGAGATGCTATAAGCATGACAGGATACTGGCGTTACATCCGCGCATTCGTTCATCCCGGCGCGGCCCTTTTTCCCGGCTGCATACCCGAACCACAGCGCAACGCACCCGTTCAGCGACCATGGACAGCACATCCTCTTTCGGACCGCAGGCTATGTTCATCGCCGTTCTGTCAGGATTCATGCTTGCCGCCCTCGCGCCCTTCCTGCACCGCGCAGCGCGTGGACAGTCAGGGTGGATCTGCGCCCTCCTGCCGGCGGGCCTTTTCGTCTATTTCCTTTCCTTCCTGCCTGTCCTGTCATCGGGCACTGTCATCGCCGTCTCCTGGCCCTGGGTCCCGGCACTGGGTGTGAACCTCTCCTTCTCTCTTGACGGCCTTTCCCTGCTCTTCAGCCTGCTCATTACGGGCGTTGGCGCGCTTATCCTTGTCTACGCAGGCGGCTATCTCAAGGGACACCACCATCTCGGCCGGTTCCATGCCTTTCTTCTGCTCTTCATGGCCTCCATGCTCGGCCTGGTGCTGGCCGACAACGTCATTACGCTCTTTGTCTTCTGGGAGCTCACCAGCCTGAGCTCCTACTTCCTGATCGGCTTCGACCACGAACGCGAGGCTGCCCGCTCCGCGGCTCTGCAGGCGCTGCTGGTCACCGGCCTCGGCGGGCTGGCGCTGCTCGCCGGCTTCCTGCTGATGGGGCATGCGGCCGGGTCCTTCGAGCTTTCCGAGATCCTTCGGCGCGGCGATGCCCTGCGCCAGAGCGGCCACCTGTTCGCGATC
>JBBIHD010000117.1:0-4667 GCA_037447195.1 Nitrospirota bacterium
GGCGATGCCCATGGACGCCAGGAGGTCCACCTTGTCATGGGACCGGACCCATCCCAGCCCCGAAGGTCCGATGGCCATGCCGACGGCGATGAAGGCCAGGATCAGGGGCTGGCGCAGGCGCAGCGCGATGAGGCCGAGCAGAAAGGCGACGGCAAGCAGTACGGCGACCTCATAGAAGACGTTTTCGAATATGGGTATGATGAAAGGACCTCCTGGGGCCGGACACAGCATCATGCCCGGACAGGCAGTGCTTGTATCATTATAGCAGAATGCGCGGCCGCAGGTCAGCGCGGGACGATCTTCCTGAAGGAAGTGATCGGCTTGTCGAACGTTGACAGGAACTCCCCGGCGCGAGGGCTTCCCGTATATCGGTGATGAGAGTCGAGGAGGGAGCGCACCGATGCATGGTCGCTCTCGTCCAGCTCCCGGATCTCAACAGAGGAGGCATTGATCTTTCGCGCAAGCGATCCGTCCCTGTCAGGCAGATAGATGACGCCTCCGGTCATTCCCGCGCCGATGTTGCAGCCTGCTTCGCCCAGGCCCACCACGGCGCCGCGGGTCATGTACTCACAGAGGTGGTGTCCCGCACCCTCGACCACGGCCGATGCCCCGCTGTTGCGCACGCCGAAGCGCTCGCCCGCCATGCCGGCGGCATAAAACTCGCCGCCGATGGCGCCGTAGAGCACCGTGTTCCCCACGATCACGTGTTTATGGGGCTCGCCGATGTCGGAATGGATGATCGCGATCATGCCGCCGAACATGCCCTTGCCCGCGTAATCATTCGCGTCGCCGGTAAGGAAGAGGGACAGGCCCCGGTGGTTGAAGGCGCCGAAGCTCTGGCCCGCGGTGCCGCGAAAGCGCAGTTTGATGGTGTCCGGCGGCAGCCCTGCGTCGCGGTACTTCTTCGCTATGTAGTAGTTCAGCTTCGCGGGAATGCTCCGGTCGATGTTGCGGATGCTGAACTCACGTTCTACGGGCGCGGCCTCATCGATGAAGGGACGGATATCCTGCACGATGCGGTCGTTCAGCGTCGGCGCGGGGTTGTCGTTCCTGCCGCAGCCGCAGACCCGGGGCGCGCCCCTGGGATAGGGACGGAGCAGGGGCGCCGCGTCGATGCGCGACGCTCCCTCGTTCCCTGCAGGAGGCGAGAACAGGAGCAGGTCGTTCCTGCCGATGATCTCGCCCAGGCTGCGCACGCCCATGTCGGCAAGTATCCCGCGCACCTCTTGCGCAACGGCGCGGAAGTAAGCCACGATGTTGTCGGGCGTGCCGCGGAAGCGCTTCCGGAGGTTTTCGTCCTGGGTGGCGATGCCGGTGGGGCAGGTGTTGGAGTGGCAGACCCGCGCCATGACGCAGCCCGCGGCGATCATTGTTGCCGTGCCGAAGCCGAACTCCTCGGCGCCGAGCAGGGCCGCGATCACCACGTCCTTCCCGGTGCGCAGCCCGCCATCCACGCGCAGCCGCACCTTTTCCCGCAGGCCGTTCTCCATCAGCGTCCGCTGCGCCTCGGCAAGGCCCGTCTCCCAGTAATTGCCCGCGTTCCGGATGGAGCTGATCGTGGCGGCGCCGGTGCCGCCCTCGCAGCCGCTCACCTGTATGATGTCGGCGTAGGCCTTGGCGCATCCCGCGGCCACGGCGCCCACGCCGGTCTCGGCCACGAGCTTGACGCAGACATGGGCGCGGGGGTTCGCCTGCTTGAGGTCATGGATCAGCTGTGCCAGATCCTCGATGGAGTAAATGTCGTGGTGGGGCGGCGGTGAGATCAGGATCCGGCCGGGCGTGCAGTGGCGCAGCGAGGCGATGTAGTCCGTCACCTTTTCGGCGGGCAGGTGGCCGCCTTCGCCCGGCTTGGCTCCCTGGGCGATCTTGATCTCCAGGTCCGCTGCCGAAGCGAGGTAGGCCGGGGTTACCCCGAAGCGGCCCGAGGCGATCTGTTTCATGGCGCTGTTCCTGTTCGTGAAGTACCGCGCCGGGTCCTCGCCTCCTTCGCCGCTGTTGCTCTTGATGCCCAGCCTGTTGCAGGCCTCGGCGATGGCCTCATGCGCTTCGGGCGACAGCGCGCCAACGGACATGGCGCCGGACACAAAGCGGCGGAGGATGGCTTCTTCAGGCTCCACCTCGCTCAGCAGGACCGGCACAGCGGTCCGGGGGGCAAGCAGGTTCCGGAGGAAGACCGGTCCGCTGTCCGCGGCGCGTGAGAATTCCTTGAAGTCCCCGCTGTCGCGGCTCTTCAGAAATTTCTTCAGAGAAGCCACCATGCCAGGCGCCCAGGCATGCCGCTCGCCGTCCTTCCGGAAGCGCAGGTCGCCGCCCCGATCCAGGGAAGGTTCTGCGGCGCCATAGGCCGCGCCATGGCGCGCGCGTGATGACGCCTCGACCTCCTGCATGCCGTCGGCCCCGATGGTCACCGCGGTTCCCGAGAAGTAGTGGTCCACGAAGTCCCTTCGAAGACAGAGGGCGTCAAAGAGCTGGGCGCCGTGATAGGAATTGAGCGTTGAGATGCCGAGACGGGCTATCACTTTGTACAGTCCGCTTTCCACGGCCCGTACATAGTGCTGCTGTGCCGTTTCGCAGGTATGGGGAATGTCCTGGCTGCTGCAAAGGTCTGTGATGGTCGCGAAAGCGAGCCAGGGATGGACTGCCGACGCGCCGAACCCAAGCAGGCAGGCGAAGTGGTGCGTATCCCGCGCCTCGCCCGTCTCTACGATGACGCTCGTGCGGAAGGAGAGCCGCTCCGCCCTGAGCGCCTTGTAGGATGCTGACAGGGCCAGGAGCGAAGGGATGGCCATGCGGTCCCGGGCCAGGTCCCGGTCCGAGAGCACCACGATCTCGGCGCCTTCCCGCGCCGCAGCCACGACGATGCGCCGCAGATCCTCCACAGCCTGCGACATATCCCTATCGGGGCTGAAGGTGGTGGCGATGCGCTTCACGGGAAAGGTCGTCTGCCCTTCAATGGCGCGCATATGGCCGTTCGTAAGCACCGGTGACGCAAGGCCGAGCCTGCGCGCATGGTCAGCGGTCTGTTCCAGGATGTTCCGCTTGGGGCCCATGTTCATCTGCAGGGACATGACCAGCTTTTCGCGGATGGGGTCGATGGGCGGGTTCGTGACCTGGGAGAACTTCTGCCTGAAATAGCGGAACAGGACCTGCGGCCGCATTGCCAGGGGAGGCAGGGGCGTGTCATCGCCCATGGAATAGACCGGTTCGTGCCCGGTAACGGCCATCTCCATGATCGAGGACTCGATCTCTTCCGACGTATAGCCGAAAGCGATCTGCTTCCTCACAAGGTCCGCTTCCGGCGGTGTCGCGGCGGACCGGTCCGGCAGGACATGAAGATGATGTTCCCTGACCCACTCGTTGTACGGTCTCTGCGCTGCCAGCTCCTTCACGATGCGGGCGGTGAACTTGACGTCGCCGGTGGCGAGGTCAACGGAGATGGTCTCGCCGGGACCGAGCCTTCCTTTTTCCCTGATCACCCTGCCGTTCAGGTCGATCATGCCTGTCTCGGAACCGAGCACCAGCAGCCCGTCGCCGGTCAGCGTGTAGCGCAGGGGCCTGAGGCCGTTGCGGTCCATGTGGGCGCCGATGGTCATGCCGTCGGTGAAGGCAACGGCAGCAGGGCCGTCCCAGGGCTTCATGAGAAAGGAATGGTATTCGAAAAAGGCCCGTTCCTGCTCAGAGAGGTCCAGTGTCTCCCATGCAGGCGGGATGCAGAGGGTGAGCGCATGGGCCGGAGCATAACCGCCGAGCATCAGGAACTCGACGACGCGGTCGAGGGAGGCAGAGTCGCTCTCGTCGTGCGACGTAAGGGGAAGTGCCAGGTCCCTGTCAGTGCCGAAGGCCTCGTGTTGCAGGACCTGCTCCAGGAGCGCCATCCAGTTCCGGTTGCCCTGCAGCGTGTTGATCTCGCCGTTGTGGGCCAGGACCCGGAAGGGCTGGGCCAGCGTCCAGTCGGGCGAGGTGTTCGTCGAGAAGCGCTGATGGAAGAGGCAGAAGGCCGATTCGAATTCCCGATCAGCAAGGTCAGGATAGAAGTCCTGAAGATGGGTTGCCAGGAGCATGCCCTTATAGACCAACGTCCTAGAAGAAAGCGAGGGGATATAGAGATCAGGGCCGAACTGCTTCTCCATCTCCCTGCGGCCCAGAAAGAGGGCGATCTCCCGCTGCTCCGGCGCAAGGGCCGAAGCGTCAAGGAAGAGGTGGCGGATGCGCGGCATGGTCGCCAGCGCAGACTTCCCTGCTGCATCAGGACCCAGGGGCACGTCGCGCCAGCCAAGGGGCCTGAAGCCGCGGCGCGCGATGATCTGCTCGATCTCCTGCTCGCGCTGCTGATGGAAAAAAAAGACTCCCAGGGCAAGGTCATCGGCATTCACGATGGGGATGCCGGCCTTCCTGGCAGCCTTCCGCAGGAAGCGGTGCGGGAGCTGGATGGTGATGCCGCAGCCGTCGCCGGTCTTGCCGTCGGCGCCGACAGCGCCGCGGTGCGTCAGGTTCCTGACCGCCTCGAGGCCCTGGGCAACGATGGCACGGCTTTGTTCGCCCCGGGTGTGGCAGACGAACCCGACGCCGCAGGATGCATGGATCGATCGTTCCATGGCAGTCAATACCCGATGATGCTGGAAGTTCGAAACAGCCAAGAAATGTTCTCGCAGAGGCGCAGAGATCGC
>JBBIHD010000117.1:4767-7028 GCA_037447195.1 Nitrospirota bacterium
ATCCGGAAGTAATAGATTCCCTCCTGAACTCTGCGCTTGGACTTTCGCCTCTCTCACCTTACCCCTACCCCCTCACTCCTCACGCTTTTCTTTCAAAGCAGCATGCAGCGCTTCGCTCAGTTCATGGATCTTGTAGGGTTTGGGCACAATACCGGTGAACCCGTACTTCTGATGGTCCGCCATGACCGGGTCGTTGGAGTAGCCGCTCGAGACAAGGACGGGGATGTCCGGATCGATGGCATGCACCAGATTGACGGCTTCCAGGCCGCCCATGCCGCCGGGGATGGTAAGGTCCATGATGATCGCGCTGAAGGGCATTCCCTTTTCGATAGATGTCCGGAACAACTCCAGGGCCGCCTCGCCCGTTTCAGCAAACGACGGTTCGTAGCCCAGATGGGCCAGCATGTCGCCCGCCACCTGCCTGACCGCCTCTTCGTCATCCATGACCAGCACCCGGCCCGACCCGGGGAGGAGAGCTGCGCTCCGGTCAACGGCTGCAAGACCCCGCCCCTCTGACGCGGGAAGGTAGAAGTGGAACTTCGTGCCTGTGCCGAGGACCGATTCCGCGGTGATATGGCCGTCGTGCTTCCTGATGATGGAGTAGGAGGTCGCCAGGCCGAGGCCGCTCCCTGTCTGCTTGGTGGTGAAATAGGGGTCGAAGATCTTCGGCAAATGCTCCGGAGGGATGCCCGTGCCTGTGTCTTCGACGGTGATCTTCACATACCGGCCTGCGGGCAGCGGCGGCGCTTCATCATGCGCCAGCATATCGTTCGCGCCCCTGATGGTTATGGCGCCTCCCGAAGGCATGGCATGGCAGGCATTGATCACCAGGTTGTGGACCACCTGGCTGATCTGTCCTTCATCCAGATCAGCGGGATCCAGTTTCGGATCAAAGGCGAAGTCGCAGCGCACATTAGAGCCCCGCAGGGCGAAGCCGGCAGCTTCCCGGATCAGGGGCTCAAGCATGGTGATCTTCTTCACCGGTTCGCCGCCCCGGGAGAAGGTCAGGAGCTGGTGCGTCAGGTCCCGGGCCCGGTAAAAGGACTTGAGCGCCTCGTCAAGCCGCTTGTGCAGCTGCGTGTCGGGCCCGGCCTGGAACTTGGCGAGCTCGATATTGCCCAGGATGCCGGTGAGCAGGTTGTTGAAGTCATGGGCCAGGCCGCCGGCGAGCAGGCCGATGGCCTCGAGCTTCTGGGCCCTGAGCAGTTCTTCCGCGGCGTTCCGGCGCTGCATGTGGCGCCACATGCCGTCGAGCATGAGCAGCACCTGCTGCACATCGGAGTCTACATAATCGGTCCGCTTGTTCGCCAATGCTGCCAGCCCTACAACGCGGTCACCTTCAATGAGCGGCACGCTCAGCAGACGAGCAAGAGGAACATGCCCGGCAGGGAGGCCTTTCTTGCTCTGATGTGGCGCAGGATAGTCATTCATCATCAATGGTTGGCGCTTCCGTACCGCCTCGGCCCAGACGCCGGCGTCATTGACGACGAAGTGAAGCGGTTGTTCAATAATGGAGCAGTCTTTCATCACTGATCGGGAGACAGCATAAGCCTGGTATATCTTCTCATCTTCGCTCAGGAGCCCCACGAAGCCGAACTCGCTGCCTGTGAGCTGCACGCACTTGTCGAGCACAAAGGTGGCGATATCCTGGACCGACGCGCCGGTCATCCGGCTCAGCTCCAGGAGCGCTTTGAGCCGCGCCTCGCTCAGTTTCAGCGCCTCCTCCGCTTTTTTGCGCTCTGTTATGTCATGGGCAATGCCCTCCACGGCAATGACACTGCCATCGCGTGCGAAAACAGGCACCTCCGAGACATAGAGCCAGCGGCGCGAGCCGTCCTTGTGAAAGGTCTCGAGTTCGTAGGGCGGCTGGCGTTCCCCTTTTATGCTGAGCTCCGTATGGCGTATGGCCTCCTGGTTCACGGGGTTGTCGGTGAGAAAGGTCGTATAATGGCTGCGGAATTCGTCGAGACTGTAGCCCAGTATCCTGGTGACCGATGGGCTGATGTAGGTAAAGACGCCTTCAGTATCATGGGAATGGATGAAGTGCTGCTCTTCGAGGCTCTGCACGAGGCGGCGGTATTTTTCTTCCCGCGTGCGCAGATCTTCCTCAGTTTTTTTACGCTCCGTGACGTCGCGGACGATGGCGACCGCGCCGGCGAGGGCGCCGGCGTCGTCGCGCAGGAGCTGAATCGAGAACTCGATCGACAGCGACGCGCCGTCCTTCCGCAGCGCGGGGACCGCCAGCAGGTCCCGCCCGGCGT
>JBBIHD010000118.1:0-6979 GCA_037447195.1 Nitrospirota bacterium
CCTCCCGGTTGTAGGCAATGCCGCCGCCGGTGCCGCCAAGAGTAAAGGCGGGCCGCAGGATCGCCGGGAATCCGATCTCGTCGACGATCTCATGGGCCTGCTCCACCGTCGTGGCAAGGCCGCTTTTTGGCACTTCAAGCCCGATCTCCTGCATGGCCTCCTTGAAGAGCTGCCGGTCCTCGGCTTTTTTGATGGCAGGCAGCTTGGCCCCGATGAGCTCCACCTTGTGCTTTTTGAGCACTCCCGACTCGGCGAGCGCCACCGCCGTGTTAAGGGCAGTCTGACCGCCCATGGTCGGCAGGATCGCGTCGGGCTTTTCGCGGACGATGATCTTCTCCACCACCGCCGGCGTGATCGGCTCGATGTAGGTGCGATGGGCCGTCTCGGGGTCCGTCATGATCGTGGCGGGATTGGAATTGATCAGCACGATCTCGTATCCTTCTTCCCGCAGCGCCTTGCAGGCCTGAACGCCCGAATAATCGAACTCGCAGGCCTGCCCGATCACGATGGGGCCGGAGCCGATAATTAAAATCTTTTTGATATCCATCCGTTTAGGCATTAACTGAACCCCTCTCCCAAGAACAATGAAATTCCAAACTACAATTCACAAATCCCAGACAATGACCAAAAAACCACATGGCAATTTCCGAACAGGTTGACTTTTGAACTCTGTTATTTGAGATCTGCTTTACAACTCCTGCACCCAACCGTTCTCAAGCCCGCAGCTTTCCATGATGCGGTGCGCAGCGTTGTATTCCTGCGCCGTCACCTTCCGCGCGAGCTCCGGATGCTCCGCGGCGCGGTAGGACGGAAAATACTGTGCCATGAGGCTCACATGCACGTTCTTCGAGATGCGCCGTGACAGGAACTGCATCACTCCGCCGGTGCCTGACAGGTCTTCCGGCAGGACGAGGTGGCGCACGATCAGACCGCGTTGGGCGATGCCGTCGTCGTCCAGCACCAGGTCCCCCACCTGCCGGTACATTTCCCTGACCGTTGCCCGGTTCACCTCGGCGTACTTTGAGGCGAGGGAATACTTCATGGCTGCGCGGTCGTCGGTATAGCGCATATCAGGAAGATAGATGTCCACAATGCCGTCGAGCAGACGGAGCGCCTCAAGGGATTCGTAGCCGCTCGAGTTCCAGACCACGGGCAGCCGGAATTCCCGCTCCCGCGCTATAAAAAGGGCCTTCAGGACCTGCGGCATGAAATGCGTGGGCGTAACAAGGTTCAGATTGTGGCACCCTTGCTCCTGGAGCCAAACCATCTGGCAGGCAATATCTCCCGGCGTGCGCTCCACGCCGTTGCCGAGCTGGCTGATGGGATAGTTCTGGCAATAGAGGCACCGGAGGCTGCAGTTCGCGAAAAAGACGGTGCCCGACCCCCTGGTGCCTGTAAGCGGAGGCTCCTCGCCGAAATGGGGGCTCACGCTCGCCACTTTTGCATTCAGGCCCGAACTGCAGAACCCCAGGCGGTCGTCCTTCAGCCTGTTCACGCCGCATTCCCGCGGACAGATCCGGCACTGTTCCAGCAGACCATAGGCGACATCTATCCGTTCGGCCAGCTCTTTTTGTGTGATCGCAATTGCCATGGCGCGGCCTCCGGCCGCAATTGAATATTGCTACAGGGACGGTCCCCTTAACGAAGGAATCAAATTCTTCTCACAATGGCAAGACTATTTGCCGCAAAAAAGCGCAAGAGACGCAGAAACAACTTGATTTTTTGTGTTTTTTGTGCCTCTTCGCGGCTAACACGGTTCATCGCTTTTGATTTTCTTAGTGCCTTTGTGTCTTCCTCCGTCCCGCATCTATAAGTTATAGATACGGAGCGGGGGTGGCAAGTTTTGGTTCCGGCCTTGTCCCGCCATGCGGGGCTTGTCCGGGTTAGGTTCCAGGGGGACTGTCCCGGCTATCCCTTCTTGCGTGCCGTCTTGCGTACTGCTTTAGCCGCTGCTTTTTTGACGGCGCGCTTTGTCCTGCGGGCGCCCTTTTTGCCCTGCTGTTCCATCATGTCCACGAACCGGGCAAATAGGTACCGGCTGTCGTGGGGTCCCGGCGATGATTCCGGATGATACTGCACTGAGAAGGCGGGAAGGGTCTTGTGCCGGATGCCTTCGCAGGTGTTGTCGTTCAGGTTCACGTGCGTCAAATCGACCTGGTCCTTTACCGTCTCCATGTCAACGGCAAATCCATGGTTCTCCGCGGCGATCTCGACGCGCCGCGTGGCCAGGTCCATGATCGGCTGGTTCGCGCCATGGTGTCCGAACTTCAGCTTGTAGGTCCTGCCGCCCAGGGCAAGACCCAGCAGCTGCTGGCCCAGACAGATGCCGAAGATCGGCTTCTTTCCCAGCAGGTTCCTGATGTTCTCGATGGCGTAGGTGACCGGCTCCGGGTCTCCCGGGCCGTTCGACAGGAACACGCCGTGGGGGTCCATGGCCAGCACCTCGTCAGCAGGCATGGCTGCAGGCACCACCGTCACCTGGCAGCCTGCGCTGGTGAGCAGGCGCAGGATGTTCCGCTTGATCCCGTAATCGTAGGCAACGACGCGGTACCGCGAGCCTTTGCGCGTTCCATACCCCTTGGCAAGGTCCCAGTCGGCCTCATCCCACTGGTACGGCTCGGCACAGGTCACTTCTTTCACGAGATCGAGGCCCGTCATCTTGGGCAGCGACCTGGCCCGCGCTGCCAGGCGCCCATGGTCCGCTTCCGTGGTGGATATGATGCCCGGCTGGGCGCCGAAGTCCCGCAGATGCCGGGTCAGGGCGCGCGTGTCTATCCCCTGAATGCCGACGATGCCGTGGCCCTGCAGATACTCATGGAGCGACCGCGCCTTCCGCCAGTTGCTCGGGAAGTCGATGTATTCCTTGACGATGAAGCCTTCCACGCAGGGCCGGGCAGATTCAACGTCTTCGTCGTTCACGCCGTAGTTCCCGATCTGCGTGTAGGTCATGGTCACGATCTGGCCTTTGTAGGAGGGGTCCGTCAGGATCTCCTGGTAGCCCGTCATGCTCGTATTGAACACCACCTCGCCCGTGGTCTCCCCTTCGGCGCCGAAGGAGCGCCCTTCGAAGATGGCGCCGTCCGCCAATGCAAGAACCGCTCTTTTCATAATGCGTACCTGTCCCTCGTTTTTCCGTTGCCGTCCACGACCTCAACGGTGATTTTTTTCGGGCCCACGGTGACCACGACGAAGTGATGGAATCCGCCGTCCCGGTCATCGGCATAGAGCGGAGCTCCGCCGCCGCCGGTGATGATGTGGCGCAGGCCCTCCACGGTCCGGCGAAGGTAGAGATGCTCATGCCCCGCAAAGACCGCCGTCACGCCATGCTTCTTCAGGAGCGCCTGCAGCCGGTCCCGGTCATCGGGATAGCGGTCAAGGCTGTTGCCGTAATGCCTGCCCCTTCCCTTGACAGGATAGAGTGGATGGTGCAGAAAGACAAAGATGGGTCCCTTCCCCGCCTGTTCGAGGACGTTTGCGAGCCAGGTGAACTGGCCGCCGGTGATCCTCTTCTGCTCACCGGTCAGATGCGAATCGAGAACGATGAATAATGCGCGGCCGGCCCGGAAGGAATAGTACAGCTCATTGCCCGGAAGGTCCACCTGGTCCTTGTATACCGCTTCGCTCTCAATGCTGTTCACATCGTGGTTGCCCACGGTCAGAAAGTACGGGACCGTCACCGGTTTCGACAGCTCCCAAAATGCGGCCCATTGGTCCTGATTGCCCGGCGTGGCGATCTGGTCGCCTGTATTCACCACGAAGGCGGGCCTTCGTTCCATGATCCCTGCGATGAGCGAACGGTACGTCTCATCGCCGGACCGGTTGTCGCCCAGCACGACAAAGGAGAAGGTTCCCCGTAACGCCTCCAGGCGGCCCATCTGCTGTGTTATCTGCTGGTCCTGGCCTGCGAAGGCTGAAAAGGCCACAGCGGTCATAAAAGCCACTATTATTAAATTTCTTTGAAAATGCATCAGGAAAACCTTTTGGCCTCAAAAAAGCGCAAAATGCACAAAGTAAAATTCAACTTCCTGGTAAACGCGAAAGAATATATTTTTTTATCTCAAACTTTGGCGCCCCAAAATTGATCAAAAGACCATGTTCCACTTTGCATGCGCGCAGGTATCCAAGCAACTGCGCAGTATGTTCCTCGGTCAATCGTTTGACAGCTTTCAATTCGATGAGTAAGCATCGTTCGGCAAACAGGTCCGCTACATACTCTCCCAGGACCGTTCCATCTACATCATATACTTTCAAGGGATATTGCTGCTCAATGTTCACTCCTGCTTTTCTTCCCCGATGCACAAGACCGTTTTCATAGACCTTTTCAAGATGACCATGGCGAAGAAAACTATGAAGATCAAAACTGATCTCGCGGATTTTATCGACGAGGGTAAATATTTCTTTTTCGGTCCTCATGATCTTTTGCGACCTTTGTGCCTTTTTGCGGCAACCTGTTTTACCCTGTATCCTGCTATTTGCCGCCTACCAGGGCCTGTACAGCTCTGCCCTTCATTTTCCAACCGTCAAAAGGCGTGTTCCGTGATCGTGACTGGAAGGCCTTCGCATCAACGGTCCACTCCAGGTCCGGGTCGATGATCGTAATGTCCGCATCAGCGCCCTGCGACAGGGCCCCCCTGTTTATCTTCAGGATCGATGCGGGATTCAGGCTCATCTTCCGGACCAGATCAGCCAGGGACAGCACTCCCTCCTGCACCAGGCGGAGCGAAAGGCCCAGGGCCGTTTCGAGGCCCACGATGCCGAAGGGGGCATACTCAAACTCCACCGTCTTCTCGTCCATGCCATGCGGCGCGTGGTCCGTGGCGATCACGTCGATGGTCCCGTCGCGGAGCCCCTCTTTGATCGCCTGCACGTCCGCCGCGGTCCTGAGGGGCGGGTTCATCTTTGCCATCGTATTGTATCCGCGCACTGCCTCGTCGGTCAGGGTGAAGTAATGCGGACAGGTCTCGGCAGTAACAGCCACGCCCCGCGCCTTGGCCTCGCGGATCAGCGCAACGGACCCTCGTGTGCTGACGTGGCAGAGATGGAGCCTGCATCCCGTCAGTTCGGCAAGAAAGATGTCCCGCGCCGTCATGGCGTCCTCAGCAGCAGCCGGAATGCCCCGGAGCCCCAGCTCCGTGGAGAGCGCGCCCTCGTTCATGACGCCCTTGGCCGAAAGATTCACGTCCTCGCAGTGGGACAGGACCGGCATGCCGAAGATCTTTGAATACTCCATGGCCCGGCGCATGATGGCGCCGTTCATCACCGGCCTGCCGTCATCGGACAGGGCAACGCACCCTGCCCGGTGCAGTTCGCCCATCTCGGCCAGTTCCTCGCCCTTCGAACCCTTGGTGATCGCGCCCACAGGATAGACGCGGGCGCCGCCCGCCTTCGCTGCCTGGGACAGGATGAACTCCGTGACCGAACCCGTATCGTTCACCGGGTTCGTGTTCGGCATGCAGCAGAGGGACGTGAAGCCGCCTGCCTTTGCCGCGGCCGTGCCCGTGGCGATGTTCTCCTTGTACTCGTATCCCGGCTCGCGAAGATGCACGTGCATGTCGATCAGACCGGGCACGACCACCTTCCCGACCGCGTCCATGACCTGTGCGCCACCGGCGCCCTGCGAACCGGGCTTGCCGATGCCGGCGATCCTGCCGTCGCTGATCAGGATGTCCAGCATGCCGTCGAGGCTGTTCGCCGGATCGATCACATGGCCGTTTTTAATGAGAAGATTCATAGAAAATAACCTGGCCCCTATACCCTTAACAAGCCTGCCTCTGCGTGTGCGCACGCAGACCGGCCGGAACCAAAATCATGTTAGCCGCAAAGATGCGCAAAATTCGCAAAAACGTCGAATTTCTTTCTTGCGTCTCTTGTGCTTTCTTGCGGCAAATATTCTTTCCCTGTTTAAGCAGAATTGGATTCCTCAGCTACTGACTTTTTACGCCTTCCGTTTTTTGTACTTCCGCTTCCGCCTTCGCTCCTCCGGACAGCAGGAACATGATGGCCATTCTGACTGCCACACCGTTCGTCACCTGGTCCAGGATGACCGACGTGCCGTCAGCCACGTCGGACGATATCTCCACACCCCGGTTCATGGGGCCGGGATGCATGACCAGGGCGTTCTTCACTGCCCGGCCGAGACGGGCCTGGTTCAAACCATAGAGCCTCGCGTATTCCCGTACGCCCGGAAAGAGCCCGGCTGCCTGGCGCTCGAGCTGCAGCCGAAGCATCATGATGACGTCAACGCCGTCAACGGCCTGGTCAGCGTCATAGAATACTTCAACGCCGCTCTGCCCGATCCCCGGGGGGATCATCGTGGCCGGGCCGCAGATCCTGACCCGGGCGCCCAGGGCCTTCAGTCCATAGATATTCGAACGCGCCACCCGGCTGTGCGCGATGTCGCCAACGATTGCCACCGTACGGCCTTCGATGCTTCCCAGCTTTTCCCTGATCGTGAAGAGATCGAGCAGGGCTTGGGTGGGGTGCTCATGAAATCCGTCGCCTGCGTTGATCACCGAGCTCGTGAGCCTCGAAGCAAGGAACGCTGGCGCTCCGGAGCAGGGATGGCGCAGGATGAGGATATCGCACTTCATGGCCTCGATGTTGCGCGCCGTGTCCAGCAGGGTCTCGCCTTTCACCACGCTGCTCGTGGAGGTCGAGATGTTCAGCACATCGGCCGAAAGGCGCTTTCCCGCCAGTTCAAAGGAGGTCCGCGTCCTGGTGCTCGGCTCGTAAAAGAGATTGATCACCGTCTTGCCGCGCAGCGCCGGGACCTTTTTGATGTCCCGCTCCGACACGTCCTTGAAGGACGCGGCTGTATCGAGCACGAGCCGGATCTCGTCGGGGCTCATTCCCTTGATGCCGAGCAGGTCTTTTGAGCTGAGTGGCATGGATCAACCTCTAGGGTAACCACGGATGAACACGTTTTAACCTGAATCCTGCGTAAAGCGATTATGACAAACTTTTTCGGCCTTGATAAATT
>JBBIHD010000119.1:0-6970 GCA_037447195.1 Nitrospirota bacterium
ATAACCGCAGGTAGCGCGAATGCGACACAGGGCTGAATACTGAAAGTATTTATTGATGGACTCGCAAAGAAACGGATTTTACCGTGGTAGATTTTACTTACTACGGATGAATCATTTGTTTATTCATTCCTGCTTTTTGGGTTCGAACCGTGTTCATCGGTGGTTGCACATGCCGTTTCTGAGTTCAAGCTCATACGTGATATTTCCGCTGCAAAGACGACAAAACCGGGCGCTGTCAGTCTTCTGCTCAGGCCCGGTCCGGATCCGCTTGCTTCTGATTGAACCTGTTCATGGCCGCAACCACGCCCCTGGTGATGATGAGCTGCGCTGCTTCCGCCGCCGTTGCCACGGCGCCTTCTGCCTGGGCGCGTTCGGCGGAGGAAAAGGGCTGGAGCACGAAGTCCGCCGCATCCATGCCGGGCGCGGGCCTGCCGATCCCGATCCGCACGCGGATGAACTCCGGCGACCCTGTTTCCTCGGCAATGGACCGCAGCCCGTTGTGCCCTCCATGCCCGCCGCCCCACTTCACGCGCACGGCGCCGCAGGGAAGGTCGAGATCGTCGTGGATCACGACCACCTCAGCGAGCGACGCATAGAACTCGGGCAGCAGCGCGGTCAGGGACCTGCCGCTCTCGTTCATATAGGTCTGGGGCTTGGCAAGGACCACCTGCTCCTGCCCCAGCCGCCCCTTGCCGATGAGAGCGCGGCATTTCTCACGGTCAACGGCGATGCCGAGCAGTCTTGCCAGTTCGTCCACTGCCAGAAAGCCGGCATTGTGGCGCGTGCGTTCGTACTTCCTGCCGAAATTCCCCAGGCCCACGATGATCCTCATCCCCAGCACGCTCCACATCGCTGATTCCGGAAGCTGTCATATCCGGATCCGCAAGCATCCGGCGCGCGACGCTCCGCAGGCATCAGGGATTTGGCGCCGGGAGCCCGGCGCCTGCCGCGTATGCTACTTCTTGGGGGCCGCTTCCTTTGCGGGTTCCTTGCCCTTGGGCGCGGCTTCCTTGCCTTTGGGGGCCTCTTTGCCTTCAGCGCCGGCTTCCGCCCTGGGCTTCTTCACCAGTTCCGGCTCGCCTTCCTCGGCGCCGGCAGCAGGCGCGGCGGTCAGCATGGCCTCGAGCTTGGCTTCGGAGATGGGCGGCTGGATCGTGACGATGGTGGTCTCGGCATCGGTCATGATCCTGACGCCTGCCGGGGCCTGGATGTCGCTGACATGAAGCGACTCGTTCACCTTGACCTGCGTAATGTCCACCGCGATGAAATCGGGGATCTGGCCCGGCAGACATTCCACTTCGACCTCGCGAAGGCTGTGCTGCAGAATGCCGCCTTCCTTGACGCCGATCGACGCGCCGGTGATATGAAGCGCCACGGGGACATGCACCTTCTCGTCCATGGCGACTTCCTGGAGATCAAGATGGACAAGACCGCCCCGGATCGGGTCGGCCTGATAGTCCTTGATCATCGCCATGCGCTCCTTCTTTTCCTTCGCGCCCTCCAGGGTGAGGTTGATGAGCGCGTGCCGGCCTCCCTCGGTCTTCAGGATCCTGGTCACTTCCTTGCTGCCCAGGGCGATGGACAGGGAAGCCCCGTGGCCGTACAGCACCGCGGGGATCTGATCGTTCCTGCGCAGTTCGCGGGCCACGCCCTTGCCCGCCTTCTCTCTGACCTGCGCTGTCAATGAAATCTTTTCCATGACTTCCTCCATTACGCACCGTTCATGCAGTTCAAACGGTTTCCGCCGTTATTGTATTAGACAAAAAGGGAACTGAGCGATGTTTCCTCGTGGATCCGCGTGATCGCCTCGGCAATGAGGGGGCCGACGGACAGCACCTTGAGCTTGGGGCACTCCTTCTGTTTGCTGTCCATGGGGATCGTGTTCGTCACGATCAATTCGGCAAGGGCCGACTCGTTGATCCGGCCGATGGCCGGACCGGACAGGACGGCGTGCGTGCAGGCCGCGCAGATCGTGCCCGCGCCGTTGGCCCGGAGCGCGCCTGCCGCCTCGGTCAGCGTGCCCGCCGTATCAACCATGTCGTCCAGCAGCAGGCAGTCATGCCCCTCCACGTCTCCGACGATGTTCATGACCTGGGCCACGTTCGGCTTGTCCCGCCGCTTGTCGATGATGGCCAGCGAGGCGCCCAGGCGCTTGGCAAAGGCCCGGGCGCGCTCCACGCCGCCGGCGTCGGGCGAGACCACGGTGAGGTCCTTGAACTTCTTGGACTTGATATAGTCAAGCAGCACGGGCGCGGCGAATAGATTGTCCACGGGGATGTTGAAGAACCCCTGGATCTGGGCCGCATGCAGGTCCACGGTCAGCACGCGGTTCGCTCCGGCCGTCGTTACCAGGTCGGCCACGAGCTTGGCCGTGATCGGCACGCGGGGCTGGACCTTCCGGTCCTGCCGCGCATAGCCGTAGTAGGGAAGCACCGCCGTGATACGGGCGGCCGACGCCCGCTTGAGCGCGTCGATCATGATCAGCAGCTCCATGAGGTGCCGGTTCACGGGGTGCGACGTGGGCTGCACCACGAACACGTCCATGCCGCGGACGTTGTCCACGATCTGCACGTTGATCTCGCCGTCGCTGAACCTCGTGACCACCGCGTTCCCCGGCGCAACGTTCATCCTGGCGCAGATCTCGCGGGCCAGTTCGGGGTTGCCGTTGCCCGTGAAAATTTTAAGCTCCTGACCTCTCAGCTTGACCATCACGACCTCGTTCCGTGGAATTCCTGGTTCGGGGGCAGGGAGTCGAACCCCGATTCAAGGCTTCAAAGGCCTCTGTCCTACCATTAGACGACCCCCGAGGCAGCCTGACAAACATGAAAAAGGATAGGCGGACGCCTATCCTCGATCGGCTTCACATTCAGCATCGGCAGGTCTTGCGATCGCTGCGGCGGCTACTCTCCGGTGCTTTTGGGCGCCGGCTCCGCTCGCGGCGTGGGGTTGGCCAGTTCCCGCTCGTATTCGGCAAGGACCTTGGATTCTATTGCCTGCCGTGTCTCGCCGTTCAGGGGATGGGCGATGTCCTTGAACGTCCCGTCCTTCATCTTGCGGCTCGGCATGGCCACGAACAGCCCGTTGTTTCCGTTGATGATGCGAAGGTCCCTTACGAGGAACACATTGTCGATCGTGATCGTTGCGTATGCTTTCAGCCGCTCTTCGTTGCTGACCGGGAACACCCTGACTTCCGTGATCTCCATACCGCACTCCCCCTCACTGCCGGACGATCGCGAGTTTCCGCTCCGGGCGGAATAGTAAAGATGAAGCCACTCGACGCGTGGATCAAAGAAGTCCCGCAAACGGAGAACCGGTCAGCGATGGAGCCGGAAAGAGCAGCCATCCCCGGCCGGCCAGCCGGTCTGCAGCGGTCCGGCAGGCCGATTCCTTGTCAAAGATACCGAACACGGTAGGCCCGCTGCCGCTCATCCGGGCGCCCAGCGCCCCTGCTGCCAGGAGCGCCTCCCGCATCTCCGCGATGGCGGGGTGCGCGGCGGCCGTTACGGTCTCGAGGTCGTTATGGAGTGAGGCGGCAATTCTGCCTAGCCTGAGCCCTGCAATAGTAGTACAGTCACCTTTTTTTGTCAACCCCAAATTCAGGTTTTGATAGGCCCAGGCCGTCGATGTCTCAAAGCCCGGGTTCACCAGCAGCACCCAGAAGGGGTCCGGCGGAGGCAGCGGCGTGAGCACCTCGCCCCGGCCCCGGGCCAGGGCCGTGGGGCCCGAGAAAAAGAAAGGCACATCCATCCCCAGCCCTGCCCCGATCCCGGCCAGACCCTGCCGGTCAAGCCCCATCTCCAGCAGCGCGTTGCAGGCAATGAGCACGGCAGCAGCATCGCTGCTCCCACCGCCCAGGCCTGCCGCCACCGGGATGGCCTTTTTGAGCTCTATGGCGATCCCTGTCCGCTTCCCGCTTTTTGCCAGGGCTGCCGCGGCCGCGCGCACGGCGATGTTCGAATCGCCTGTGGGCAGCGACGTTTTGTCGCATGCCAGCTGGACGCCCTGGCCGCCGAGGGAGACCCGGACCTCGTCGTAAAGCCCGACCATCTGCATCAGCATCTCCACGTCGTGGTAGCCGTCAGGCCTCCGCCCGAGCACGGAGAGGCAGAGGTTTATCTTGGCAGGGGCGAAGAGCGACAGGGGCTTCATGGGGACGGCGCCTCGGCGCCGGTGAGAGTGAACAGGCCGGCAGGGAACTGATCGGTGATCTCCACGTCCGTATACTCCACGGAAAGCGATGCCCGCCGGTCGGGATTTTCCACGATGATCCTGGCCGGCAGAAGGTACTGCGACAGGGTCCGCTGGTCCTCAAAACGGGCCCGGTAGACCAGGCGGCCGGAGCTGTATACTTCATAGGTGTTCACTGCAGCGATCCCGCTGCCGCCCGCTGCCGGACCGTCGAGCCAAGCGCGGCGGGCACGGTCGCCTGACCGGAACTCAACGGCGCAGAGCCCTTCCCTGCCGCAATAGGCCTTGACGGTCTCTTCCCCCGATGGCGCGGGAACGTTCCCTGAAAGGATGGAGCTGAGCTCGGCCGGCTGGACGCCTGCCCCCAGGATGCGGTCAAGCCCGAACTGGCCGGGCTTCCGGGCCTCTGTTTCTCCGGCCAGGAGCAGCTGCAGGTCGCTGCCGTCCCAGGCCAGGACAAGCAGGGACTCGCCAAAGGGGCCAAAGGCCTCCATCCGGAGCCGGCGCTGCGATTCGAGCAGAACGCCGACCGTGTCGAAGGCGCGCTTCCGGTCCTTGCGCGCAACCTGCACGGCGGCAAGGGCCTTCAGCCCCGGAAAGGCCTGCCGGCGCCGCTCCAGGGCCCGGACGAAGGGATCTGCAGGAACTTCGGGAAGCGCAATGCCCGGCCCGCGGGGAGCGCAGGCAGCGGCGGCGAGCGCGGCAAGGGACAATATCAGTGCGGCAATGATGCCTCTCATCGCTGGCCCTTCTTCCCGCCTTTCGGAGCGTCAGGGGGCCGCAGGAGGTCAGGGTCGCCGAAGCCGGCCTTGCGAAACTTCTCGCGCAGCTTTTCGTTCTTCGGGTCGAGGCCGAGGGACCGCTTCCACTGCTCCTGCGCCTTGTGCTTGCTGCTGAGCTTCAGGTAGATGTCGCCGTAGTGTTCACGGATAATGGGATCGTCCGGCACCTGCTGCACGGCCTTCTGCATGACCTTCAGGGCCTGCCGCGTCATGCCCTTGCGGTAATAGGCCCAGGCCAGGCTGTCGAGGATGTATCCGTTGTCGGGCTTGATCTTCAGCGCCCGTTCGATCAGGGCAATGGCCTCATCGAGATGCTCCCCGGCATCGGCAAAGGTATATCCGAGATAGTTCAGCGCATCAGCGTGGTCGGGGTTCAGGGCGAGGGTCTTCCGGAGGGTCGCGATCATCTTATCGCGCAGTCCCTGCTTCTCGTAGACCACGGCAAGGTTGAACAGCAGGTCATCGCGGTCGGGCGACAGGGCGATGCCGCGCACCAGCACGTCCTCGGCGTCCTGGTACCGTTCCAGTTCCGTATAGGCCCCGGCAAGGTAGAGGGACAGCTCGGGCCTGCCCGGCCGTTCGGCAAGCGCCTTCTCCAGGAAGGGCACGGCGGTGGCCATGCGGTCCTGGCGGGAGTAGGCATAGGCGGTCTGCAGGATCGCGTCAGGATCGCCGGGATTGATCTTCAGGATCTCACCGTATTCGGCAATGGCCTCGTCATACTGCTCCATGGCAATGAGCGTGGAGGCAAGGTAATGGCGGACCTTGAGGTCCTGGGGCCGGGAGCGCAGGGCGGTCCGGAAGGCCTGCGCGGCCTTGGCGTAGCGCTTCTTCTCCACATGGATCAGCCCCATCTTGACAAAGGCGTCCGTATTGTCCGGATCAAGGGCCGCGATCATCTCGAACTCGCCGAGCGCCTCGTCCAGGGCATTCTGCTCAACGTAGATCTGGGCAAGCCGCTGGCGCAGCTCCAGGTTATGGGGGTTGAGCTCGGCGGCCTTTTTGTAGGCATTGATGGCATCGGCCGGCCGCTTCATCAGTTCGTAGATGAACCCCGTGCTGGTATAGGCCGGTTCGAACTCGCTGCGCAAAGCTATGACGCGCTGGAACTCGGCAAGGGCCTTTTCGTAGAGCTCCTGGTCCAGGTAGATCCGTCCGAGATAGTAGGGCGACATGACCGAAGATGGATTCACCTTCTCGAGAGCGTGGAACATCTCCTCGGCTTCCCGGTATCGCTTGAGCGAGGCATAGAGCGTCCCGAGATACAGATAGGCGTCTTCCTGGGACGGATCGATGGAGAGTACCTTGCGGTAGAGGGCGATGGCTTCGTCGTGCTGTTTCTTGCCCGTGGCTATCCCGGCAAGAAGCACCAGCGCCTGCGTTTTTTTCGGATCAAGCTCCGCGGCCTTGTCGGCATAGCGCTTTGCATCGTCCATCCTGCCCATGCGCAGGCTGACCGATGCCAGGGCGAGGGCCACGTCCGCCGACGCGGGATCGCGGCGGAAGGCCTGCTCATAGGCCTTGCGCGCCGCCTCGAACTGGCCGCTCTGCTCCAGGATCGTGCCTGCAAGGAACCGGGCGTAGGCCTGGGCCCGGCCGTGCTCGGCGGCAGTCGACGGGCCGCGCACCGTCTCGGCCAGCCCGCTGGACCCGGCAGCGCAGCCCGACAGCAGGGCCGCGCACAAGAGCACTATGGCAAAAGAACGTGTCATCATTTTCCGTAACTGCTCAGAACTGCATTCCCCAAAGGACACAGCGAGGGTCGTTCTTTGGGACGGCGAATGCGGCGCCGGGAGCGCTGGTCACCCCTGCCCCAAGAACGACCGCACCCTTCCGATGCTCGTTTCCACATCATCCTTGTCGTGCGCCTCGATCGTATAGACGGGGTCAACAGGCTGCGCCTTCAGGAGGCGGAAGAACGTCTCGAAATCGATCTTGCCCCGCCCGAGGGCCCAGTGCGAGTCGGCGGCGCCGTCATTGTCATGGAGATGCACCTCCAC
>JBBIHD010000120.1:0-1618 GCA_037447195.1 Nitrospirota bacterium
GATGAGGTCGACGGTGCGGGCGTTCATGACCGTCACCTGCGCGTCGGGATTCGCGGAGGCCCTGACGCCCTCGACGAACTCGGGCATCCGCGGCAGCGTAGTGATCTTCAGGGGCCTGATGACCTCTACGAGCGACCCGATCTCCAGGGCGTACTCCTCCCGTCCGATCCTGAAGAGAAGGGCCTGCACGCTGTCATCGGCCGCCTCTTGTTTTTTTACCTGCTTCCTGAGTCCCATGCTGCCCGTTCCATTCCCGCCGCGTCAGGTCTTGAACTTCTGCGTGTTGCTCTCGAGCGCTTCAGCCTGGGTCGTGAGCGTATCCACGGCGCTGTTCAGGTCCTCGGCCATGTCCACGTTGTTCCTGACGATGTTCTTGATCCGCTCAATGGCCCGCACGATGAGATTGCTGCCCGAGCGGACCTCGCCGGCGGCCCGGTGCACCATCCCGATCTTCACGTTCATGTCCTCGACGGCCGCGCTGATGTCCTTGCCGCCCTTCGCCTGTTCTGCCGTGGCGTTCTTGACAAGGCGGGTCATCTCGCGCATTTTTTCCGCTGCCCGGGATATCTGCCCGCTGCCCGTGCGCTGCTCCTGCGTGGCCCGCGAGATCTGGTGCGCCATGTCGTTGATCTTGTCGATGGCGTCGCTCACCTGCTTCATGCCGCGGGCCTGCTCTGCCGCGGCCTTGCTGATGTTCTTGCTCATGTCCCGCGACTGGTCGGCGCGCCCCACGATCTTCTTGAGCGCGTCGCCGGCGTCATTGGACAGGCGCACGCCCTGCGTGATGTAGTCCGAGCTTTCGCGCATGGCCGCGACGGCCTCCCGGGCCTCTTCCTGCACCGTGCCGATCAGCGCCGCGATCTCCTTGGTCGATGCCGCCGTGCGGTTCGCCAGCTCGCGGATCTCCGAAGCGACGACGCCGAACCCTTTTCCGTGCTCGCCGGCCTGGGCGGCCAGGATCGAGGCGTTCAGCGCCAGCAGGGCCGTCTGGTCCGTCACGTCCTCGATCACGGTCAGGATGCCGCCGATGCTCTCGGCCCGTTCGCCGAGCCGGTTCACCACATCGCCGGTCCTGCGGGCCGCGGACTCGATCAGGCCCATGCCGTCAATGGTCTTTTCAATGGCCTTCATGCCCAGGTGCTGGGCGTCGGCGGCCACCGCCTCGGCCAGGGACGCTGATTCCCGCGCGTTTGCCTCCACTTCCCGCACCGACGCGCTGATCTCCGTCGCCGATGCCGAGGTCTCCTCGACGGCCGCGGACAGCGGCTCAAGATTCTCGGCTATCTGTCTGATGGACGCCGACATCTGGTCGATGGTCGTGGCTGTTTCATCGATGGACTCGGACAGCTCCGACGTGGTCCGCGCCACTTCATCGACCGAGGCCGCGAGCTCGAGCACCGACGACGAAGTGTGCTCCGAATGTCGCGACAGGGTCTCCACGCTCTCGGCGATCTCCTTGAGCGAAAAATGCATCTCGTTCACCGACGATGCGGCCTCTTCCACCGCCTCGGCCTGCTCCCTGCTGCCGCTCGCCATCTTGTTCGAAATATTCTTTACCCGGCCCGAGACGCCGGCCACGTTCTGCGTCGCCTGGAGCACCGTGCCGATGATCTCCTTC
>JBBIHD010000120.1:1637-6601 GCA_037447195.1 Nitrospirota bacterium
CGGTTGATGCCGCGGCCGAGCATGCCGAGCTCGTCCATGGATGAGACGCGGACGCTCTGGGTGAGGTCGCCCGCAGCGATCCCGGAGGCGGCGGCAACGGCCTCGGCGGTGGGCCCCACGATCATCCGGCGCACCATGGCGTACACGACCAGGGCAAGCAGCGCAACGATCGCGACGCTCGTGAGCAGCAGCAGGGCGACCACTTTTCCCGCCTCGCGCTTCACGGCCTGCCGTGAGAAGCCCACCACCACGCGGCCCATGACCGACTGTTCAACGGATATGTTCACGGGCACTTCCAGCACGTCAAAGACCTGCTTTGCCCGCTCCACCAGCTCCTTCATGTCGTGGGTCTTTTCCCGGCTGAGGAATTTCTCGATGGCCGGGTCAGCCGTGTGGAAGCTCGCCTCCGAGCTGCTCACGATCGCGCCCGATCCGTCCGCCACATAGGTATAGACCACGTCCTTGGCCTGGGCCGCCTCGGACACCAGGCCGTCGATCTGCATTTCGTCCTTGAACAGGAGCGGGTCCACCACGGTCTTGCCGAGGAACAATCCCAGCTCCCTGCCCCGCGTCTCGAGGGTGCGGTACTGGCTCTCCTGAAGCATGCGGGCGACAAACAGCGTTCCGGCCACCATGAGCACGGCGATCACCAGGGTCACGGCAAGCACGAACTTGAGCCCCATGCTTGCCTTGAGCTTCTCTTTCAGCATTCGCACCATCTGCGGCACACTCCTTGGGTTAGAATAATATCATTTCAACGCGCTACTTGCTGAACCGCGCCATTTCGGACTGGAGCGCCTCTGCCCGTTCGCGCAGAATGTTCAGGGCGACCTCCATATCGATAGAGAGGTCGACGCTTTCATTGGTGATCTTCTGGACGCTCACCATGGCGCTGCTGATCTGGTCGGCGCCCTGCCGCTGCTCGGCCGTGGCTTTCGCGATCTGGCTTGCCTGTCCGGTCACGGACTCCACGGACTCGGCGATCTGGCGGCTTCCCTCGGTCTGCTCCTGCGTGGCCTGCTTCATCTTGCGCGTGATGCCGCGCATCTGCTCCGCTGACCGGCTGATCAGTTCGCTCCCCCGCCGCTGCTCCTGCACCGCCCGGGAAATGCCCTCGATCTGGTCCAGGATGTTATGCGCCGCATCGCTGATCTGGGTGATGCCCCTGGCCTGCTCGGCCGTTGACCGCTCGATGGCCCGCGCCATCACCGATGACCGCACCGACCGTTCAGCGGCCTGTTCCAGCACCTCCCGGGTGACCTCGACGAGGCCGACGCCGTTCTCCACCGCCTTGAGGCCCCGCGCCATGGCCTGGACGCTCTCCTGCGACTCCCGCTGCACGGCGCCGATAATAGTGGATATCTCCTGCGTTGAAGCAGCGGTCCGCTCGGCAAGGTCCTTGATCTCCTCGGCCACGACGGCAAAGCCCTTGCCGTGCTCGCCGGCCTGGGAGGCGAGAATGGCCGCGTTCAGCGCGAGGAGGCCGATCTGGTCCGCCACCTCGTCAATGACCTTGAGCACCTGGCCGATGTCCTGGGACCGCTTCCCCAGGCGGTTGACCGCCTCGGCAGTGGCCGTCACGGTCTCTTTGATCTTTTCCATGCCCTCCATTGCCTCGCCGACGGCGGCAAGCCCGCGCTGCGACACTTCCGCCGAGACCTTTTCGGCCAGCCCCGCTGATTCGGCGGCCCGCTGCTGGACCTCCTTGACCGAAACGCTGATCTCGGTGATAGATGTCGTGGACTGTTCCGCCGAGGTCGAGAGCTGTTCAGCGTTCTCCGACACCTGCCGGATGGAGGCCATCATCTGTTCAATGGAGGACGCCGTCTCTTCGGACTCTGTCGACAGCACGCCTGCGTTCTTGGCGATCTCGGCAATGGATGTGGCAAGCTCCGTGACGGCCGACGAAGCATTTGCCGCCGAGCCGGACATGACGCCGGCATTTTCCGCGACGCTTTTGATCGAGGCGACCATCTCCTCCACGGTCATCGCTGTCTGCTCCGATGCCTCCTGCTGGACCCTCGCTCCGGCGCCCATCTTCTGCGTGGACCGCGCGATCACCGTGATGGCCTCGCCCAGGTCGTCGCCCATCTGGCGCAGCCTGCCGAGCATGCCGCGGAGGTTCTGGGCCATGGTGTTGATGGCCTCGCCCAGCGCCGCGATCTCGCCGGCGCCCCGCACCGCGACCTCTTCCGCCAATTTTCCGGCCGCCATCCTGCCTGCCGCGTCTGAAAGGGCGCGGATCGGGCCGGTGATGCTCTTGTCCGTAGCCAGATAGACAAAGACCGTTGCGATAATGAAACTGAAGAGGCCGACCGCAAGCGAGATCATCAGGATGCCGTTGGTCTGGCGGTTCACCGCCTTCTCCTTCAGGGCGATCCGGAACACGCCGACCCGCCGGCCTTCAAGGTCCTTCAGGGGGATCACCTGCTCATAAAAGCTGCCGCGCGGGCTTTCATAAGACTGCTGCAGGTGCTCTTCGGCCGCCAGGGCCTTCGCCGTCGCCTGGTCCTGCCAGACCTCGTTCTCCATGGCGGGATCGCCGGCGTACAGCACCCGCCCCTGCCTGTCAAGCACGACGGCGTAGCCGAGGTCCTGGTCCTCTTCGATAAGCTGCCTGAGCTGCTCTCCCATGCCCGAAAGCCCCGAGAGCGGCAGGCCGAAGCCGAGCGCCTTGTCCATGTCCTTTTTCACGCTGTCGGCCACGACCGAGGTCCTGGCGATGAGCGCTTCGCGGTATTTACCCGCGAAGAACCGGATGTTGATGAACGTGTTGGCGCTCAGCACCAGCAGCAGCACGCCGGCCGTTGCGGCCAGGGCGCGCGTCTTTAATGTGAACCGCGGCATTTTCATTTGATCACCCTCGTAGCGTCCGAAAGCACGTCGAACGGAACGGCCAGGCCGATGGAGCCCGCTTCCTTTACGTTCACGACCAGCTCCACCCGCTTCGGCATTTCAACAGTAATGGCCGGCGGCTTCTCGCCCCTGAGCAGGCGCGCGGCGATGCGCGCCGCCGTTTGCCCCTGCTCGGCCGCGCTCGGCGACAGGCTCAGGAGAATGCCCCGCTCGGCCGTTCCGCTCATCTGGCTTATGGCCGGGACCTTCGCATCGCGGCATTTCTGCACAATCGAATCAAGCGTCTCGTTCACCGCGGCGCCGGACGATATGAACACCACGTCCGCCTTTCCCTGGAAGGAGAGGCGCTTTACATCGTCGGGCCGCCTGATCGGCATTTTCACTATAGTGAAACCGTACTGCTGTTCCAGGTAATGAAGATCCTCGACCTGCCGGACGGAGTCAGGCTCGGCCTCGCTGTAGATCACCGCGATGCGGGAAAAAGCCATCAGCTTCTTGAGGTATTTCAGCAGGCTCGTCATGGGCGTCTTGGCGCTGATCCCCATGGCATTGCGCGCCTGGACGCCGACGGCCACCGGGTCATAGACTCCCGCAAAAACGATCGGGATCGCCCTGGTCTCCTGGATGGCGGCGAGCGTGGCCGGAGCCCCGTAGATGACCAGCACGTTCACATCGGCCGCCGCGAGCTTTCTGGCGGCATTTGTCCAGGACATGGGCTCGGGAGAAGGCATCTGCAGGATCGTGTCCGCCGCGCCCGGGCCGAAGCCTTCCTGGGCAATGGCCGCTGCAAAGGCCTTGTGGACCTCCTGGTAATAGACGATGTTGCCGGACATTATCACGCCGATGGTCTTGTCTGCCGCCTCCGCCGCGGGCGGACCGGCCAGCGCGCAGACAAGCGCTATCCAGCGCACTCCTCTCATCATCCTCCTCGCTACCATTTGACGGAAACCGTGGCCAGCGCGGCATGCAGCGTGCCGTCATTGGCGCTGTTCACCTGGTCATTGTGCTCGCGATAGTGATAACGAACTGATGTGCCGACCGCCTTGCTGTGCTGCACATCGATGCCCGCCGACAGGAGGCTCTCCACGACGTCGAGGTCCGAGAACCCGGCAATGCCGTCAGAACCGCCCGCGGTACGAAAGCTACCGCGGGACCAGCTTCTTGATGCTTCCGCCTCTGCCGTCACGCTGTCGCTCAGGGCCCTGGTGAAGGAGATCGACGCCGTGTGGGCTCTGTCATCATAGGGCACCAGGCCTGGATCAAGCACGGCATTGCCCGATACATCGCGATAGGGCAGAGTATAGTCCACGTTGTTTCGGAAATAGGCATAGGTCGCCGTGGCCGATGATCGGTCATCGATCATCACGGTCACGCTTCCCAGGGCCTGGTCCCGCGCTGTCTTTCTCTGCCCGCCGACCACCGGACCGGATGCTCCGTCCCACTCCATGTCCGCCCGCCGCTCCCGGGCGCCGCCCAGGCCCAGCAGGACCGTCACGGTCCGGACAGGAAGCCAGGTTATCGAGGCTTTTGCCTCTCCTGCGGCGTCAGGGTCCCCGTTGTATGCGGGGTTGTCGATTTCGCGGTAGCTCGCCTCGCCGCGCAGTGTCAGGCGGTTCAGGACCCGGTAGCTTGCTGCCAGCCTTCCTTTGTTCTTCGTAGTGCGGTGCGCTACCTCCCAGTCGGGCTCGCTGTCCCTCTGCTGGGACTCGAAGGTATATTCGCCGCGCAGCGCGATCCGGTCTGTGGGCCGGTATCTCACGGCGCTCGTTAGCACGTCCTTTTGGGATGAAATGGAGTCGCGGACTGCATAGGTATAGCTGTTCGTCGAGCCGATGATCGTGACGGTATCAGGATTCCGCACATCGAGATCATAATGGCGGTACTTGAAGAACACTGCAAGGTCCCTGGCAGGCACAAAGGTGAAGTCGCCTGCGGCGTTCCAGTACTCGGAGCGTGCGCCGCTGTCCTCGTTCCGGCTGTCGCCCTGAGAATAGGTCGCTGCCGCTGTGATCCTGCCTGTATGCGCTGTGTGGACCTTGAACGTGTCCGCCGATGACTTGAGGTCAGGCGCGAGATTATGGGGATAGGTGTCGCCAGTGCGAATAACC
>JBBIHD010000120.1:6646-6967 GCA_037447195.1 Nitrospirota bacterium
ATCACGCAGTAGTTTATCCCCGCCTGCCTGAAATTTTATTTCAGAATGATTGTATTCAACCTCAACCGGCCCGAGATGGCTGTTTGCACCGACAAGAACCTCGTCGGAAGCCCATTCAATCGTTCTCGACTGTGACACCTTGTGAAGATCCCCGGTGGTTGCATCAGTCCTGAAATATCCCCGCAGGAACCGCTGCTGCGCCGTTCCGCTTTTCTCCACCTTCACCGCCTCGGCAAAGAGATGAAAAGGAAAGTCCGGCGTCTTGAACCGCACAAAGGTCCTGCTCATCATTGTCGCAACGCCGTAGCGAGCGCTTGGATC
>JBBIHD010000121.1:0-6944 GCA_037447195.1 Nitrospirota bacterium
AGGGCGAGGTGCTGGACGCCAAGAAGGGCCGGTGGAAGGGTGTTGACGAGTACGTGTACCAGGCCTCTCACCAGGGCCTGGAAACCTTCAACGCCTACACGATAATGGACAATCCCATGACGTCCTGCGGCTGCTTCGAGTGTATCGTGGCCATTGTGCCCGAGGCGAACGGCGTGATGGTCGTGAACCGGGGCTATACGGGCATGACGCCCATCGGCATGAAGTTTTCCACCCTCGCCGGCACCGTGGGCGGCGGCGCCCAGACGCCGGGCTTCATGGGCATCGGAAGGTACTTCCTGACGAGCAAGAAGTTCCTGTACGCCGACGGCGGGTTCAAGCGCATCGTCTGGATGACCAAGAACCTGAAGGAGTCCTTCGCCGAGGAGTTCAAGAAGCGGGCCGCCGAGGAAGGCGTTCCCGACCTGCTGGACAAGATAGCCGACGAGACGGCGGCCGAGGATTCCGAGAAGTTGATGGAGTATCTGGCCGCAAAAGGGCATCCGGCTCTGACCATGGACCCCATGTTCTGAGCCGTTCAGGGGAGTACAGACCGCCGCTTTCCCGGAGGGTTTCACCCTCCGGGGACGCAGGCGGCAGCTGTGAGCGAGGGGCCTTGCCCTCAGCACGAATACATTGCCGGAGCCGCCGTCATGATTGTCAGGCGGCTTTTTTTGTCCTGTGGCGCGTCCTGCGGGCCGCCGGGATGACGGAACGATGACTGCCGATAAAGTGCTGAACAAAATTCTGGAGGAGCACCGGCTCGAGAAGGGGAACCTCATTCTCCTGCTGCAGCGGATCCAGGAGACCTACGGGTACATTTCCCAGGAGAACGTGCAGTGGTTCGCCGACCGCCTCGATATTCCGGCAAGCCGGTTCTTCGGCGTCATCACCTTCTACCCCAAGTTCCGCACGAAGCCGGCGGGGAAGAACACGCTCACTGTCTGCTGCGGGGCCGCCTGCCATATCAAGGGGGCGCAGCAGGTCCTTGACGCGTCGCGGCAGGCCCTGGGCCTGACCGACGGCCAGGACACGACGGAGGACCTGAAGTTCACCGTCGAGAAGGCCACCTGCATCGGCGCCTGCAATATCGCCCCGGTGGTCATCCTGAACAAGCAGGTGCACGGCGGCGTCGACGCCGACAAGGTGACGAAACTGTTGAAGGGGTTCGCTCCGGAGGACGAGTTCATCGGGTATTGATCGCATGATGCGGCATCGGTCTCCGCGCATGCAAGAGGCCCCCGTATCAGTATGAATACTTCAGCCATTGAAATAAATATCTGCCTGGGCACGTCGGGAAGCGCCGCCGGCGGCGAAGAGGTCATGCGCCTGTTCCGGCACTACGCCCTTGAGCGGGGCGTGGAAGCCAGGATCGGCAAGCGGTGCGAGTTCAAGAAGGTGGGCTGCCGCGGTTTTTGCTCCAAGGACGTGCTTGTGGACGTCATCGCGAACGGCGGCCGCACGACCTATCAGAACGTCAAGCCCATCATGGTCGAGCGGATCGTGGACGAGCACGTGATCGCCGGGACGCCCATCGCTGAATGGACGGCAAAGGACGACTACGCCTCCTTCCATTCGAAGCAGCACAAGATCGTGCTGGGCCCCTGCGGCGAGATCGAGCCCGAGAAGATCGACGACTACATCGCGATGAACGGGTACCGGGCGGCGCGGAAGGCCCTGACCGCCATGACCCCCGATGAGGTCATCAGCGTGGTCACGCGCTCGGGACTGCGCGGCCGGGGAGGCAGCGGATTCTCCACGGGCGAGAAGTGGAGCATCTGCCGGAGCCAGCCCGCGGAGCCGCGCTATGTTATCTGCAACGTGGGCGAGGTGAACCGCGCCCTGGCCGAGGGCAATCCCCACGCGATCATCGAAGGCATGCTGATTGGCGGCTATGCCGTGGGCGCGCAGAAAGGCTACCTCTACATCCGGGAGCGGTACCACCTGTCGGTGGAGCGGCTGCGCACGGCCCTCGTCCAGGCGCGGGAAAAAGGCTTTATCGGCCGGGACATCTTCGGCTCCGGCGTGGACTTTGACATCGAATTCAGCTTCGGCACCGAGGCCTTCATCTGCGGCGAGGAGACGGCGCTGATGGAGTCCATCGAGGGAAAGCGCGCCATGCCGCGGTACCGGCCGCCCTTCCCTGCCGAGAAGGGCCTCTGGGGGCAGCCCACGGTCATCAACAACGCCGAGACCTTTTCGAACATCCCCGTCATCATCGGCAGGGGGGCGGAGTGGTTCGCGTCCATCGGGACTGCGGAAAGCAAGGGCACCAAGGTCTTCACGCTCTCGGGCAAGGTCAGGAACAACGGACTGGTCGAGATCCCCATGGGCATGCCGCTGCGGGAGATCGTCTACGGCATCGGCGGCGGCATTGCGGCGAACCGCAAGCTCAAGGCCGTGCAGGTCGGCGGCCCCTCGGGCGGCATCATCCCCGAGTCCATGATCGACATGGGCCTGGACTATGAGAGCCTGCGCAAGGTGGGAAGCATCGTCGGCTCGGGCGGCATGGTGGTCTTTGACGAAGAGGACTGCGTTGTCTCGATCACGAAGTTCTTTGTCGAGTTCCTGCAGCGCGAGTCCTGCGGCGAGTGCACGCCCTGCCGGATCGGGACGAAGCGCATGCTGGAACTGCTCACGAAGATCACCGAGGGCAAGGGCGAGGAAGAGGACCTGGAGACGCTCCAGAAACTGAGCGGCATCATGACCGCCTCGTCGCTCTGCGGACTGGGTCGGACGGCGCCGAATCCCTTTCTCACGAGCTTCAACTATTTCCGCGACGAGTACGTGGCGCACATCCGGGACAAGAAGTGCCCGGCCGGCGTGTGTCCGGCCCTCGTCGTGTTCATGATCATCCCCGAGAAGTGCAAGGGCTGCGGGCTCTGCCGGAGGGCCTGCCCGGCCGGCGCCGTCACGGGAGAGATCAAGAAGGCCCACGACATCAACCAGGAGCTCTGCATCAAGTGCGGCGCCTGCTACAAGGCGTGCAAGCTGAAGGCGATACGAAAGGCGTAAAGGGTTAAGGGTAAAGGGGTAAAGGGTAACGGCGAGCAGCAATGGAAAAGCCGCACAAGAAACTTGATGCCTGGAAACTCGGCGTCGAACTGACGATCAATGTCTACAAAATGACGCGGACATTTCCCGGTGAAGAGCGGTTCGGCTTGATCAGTCAGATGCGCAGGTCCGCAGCGAGCATTCCGAGCAATATAGCGGAAGGAGCCGCGCGGCAGACGAAGAAGGAATTCATCAACTTTCTTTACATAGCTCAGGGTTCCTTGAGCGAACTCGATACTCACGTGGAAATCGCATTCCGCCTCGGATATCTGTCCGCGGGTGCCCGAAGCGAGATTGAGATGCAGATGGTTCGGCTCGACAAACTGGTGAGCGGCCTTATCCGGTCTGTGAGGACCCCTCACCCTTCACCCCTTACCTATAACCCAGGGAAAGGCAAGTAATATGGTATCGCTTACCATTGACGGAAAACTCATCACGGTCCCGCCAAAGACGACCGTCCTCGACGCGGCGAAGCAGGCGGGGATCACCATTCCCGCGCTCTGCTATCATCCCAAGATCTCGCGGTCCGGCGCCTGCCGGGTCTGCATCGTGGACGTGGGCGGCACGCTCATGACGGCATGCACCACGCCAGTTGCAGAGGGCATGACGGTGGTCACCAATTCCCCCTATGTGGAGAACATGCGGCGGGACCTGATCGACCTGATCCTGTCCGACCACCCCTATGACTGCATGGTCTGCCAGAAAACGGGCGACTGCGAGCTGCAGGAGCTTGCCTACAAGTACGGCATCCGGAAGCCCGTGTTCCACGGCGAGCGGCGCGTGTACGAGCGCCGGGACGGCAACCCCTTCATCGAGCGCGAGATGGAGAAGTGCATTCTCTGCGGCAGGTGCGTCAAGATCTGCGACGAGGTGCAGGGCGTGGGCGCCATCGACATCGCCTACAAGGGCTTCGGCGCCAAGGTCTGCCCGCCCTTCGAGCAGGACCTGAACTGCGAATTCTGCGGCCAGTGCGTCATGGTCTGCCCCACCGGGGCGCTGTCGGGAAAGCAGTGGACCGGCAGGGGGCGGTACTGGCACATCCGGGAAGTGGACACCATCTGCCCCTACTGCGGCGTGGGCTGCTCCATCACGCTGCACGTGAAGGACAACGAGATCGTGCGCGTCACGGCAAAGGAAGGCCGGGGCGTGAACGACGGCCTGCTGTGCGTCAAGGGCCGCTTCGGGTACCAGTTCGTGTCGAGCCCCGACCGCCTCACCACGCCGCTTATCAGGAAGAACGGCGAGCTTGTGCCGGCAACGTGGGACGAGGCGCTGGACTTTACGGCGGCAAAGCTGCGGGAGATCCGGGACACGCACGGCCCCGACGCCATCGCGGGCCTCTCGTCGGCCCGCTGCACCACCGAGGACAACTATCTCTTCCAGAAATTCCTGCGCGCAGCCCTGGGCACGAACAACGTGGACCACTGCGCGCGCCTCTGACACGCGCCCACGGTGGCCAGTCTGGCCACCATATTCGGCTCCGGCGCCATGACCAACTCGCTGCGTGAGATCGAGGACAATGAAGTGCTCTTCATTACCGGATCGAACACGAAGGAGGCGCACCCGGTCATTGCGAACATGATGCTGAAGGCGCGGCGCAAGGGCGCGAAGATCATCATCGCCGACCCCCGGAAGGTCCCCCTCGTCAGGTTCTCCGAGCTCTGGCTGCAGCAGCGGCCGGGCACGGACATCGCACTGCTGAATACCATGGCCCATGTGATCCTGAAGGAGGGTCTGCAGAACGATCAGTTCATCGGCGAGCAGACCACGGGCTTCGAGGACTGGAAGGCGTCCCTTGATGCGTTCCCGCCCGAGGCCGGCGAGAAGCTCACCGGCGTGCCGAAGGACGATATTATCAGGGCCGCCCGCATCTACGGCGGTTCGCGCCGCGCGGCCATTTACTACACCATGGGCATCACCCAGCACGCCCACGGAACGGAGAACGTGAACGCCATCGCAAATCTCGCGCTGCTCACCGGCAATATCGGCCGGGAGTTCACGGGCATCAATCCCCTGCGCGGCCAGAACAACGTCCAGGGCGCCTGCGACGCAGGCTGCCTGCCGGGAGTGTATCCGGGATACCAGCGCGTCGACATTCCCCAGGTCAAGGAGAAGTTCGAGACCGCCTGGGCCCGCGACCTCTCGCCCAAGCCGGGGCTGATGGCCCCCGAAGTGGCCGATAGCGCTCTGGCCGGGACGGTGAAGGCCGTCTACGTCATGGGCGAGAACCCCGTGCTGGGCGATCCGAACGTGGGGCACACCACGAAGGCCTTCCAGAACCTGGAGCTCCTGCTGGTCCAGGACATCTTTCTGACCGAGACGGCGAAGCTCGCCCATGTGGTGCTGCCGGCCGTGAGCTTTGCCGAGAAGGACGGCACCTTCATCAACACGGAGCGGCGGGTGCAGCTTCTCCGGAAAGCGGTGTCACCGCCGGGCGGGGCGCGGGAGGACTGGCGGATCATCGCGGACCTGTCGCAGCGGCTGGGATACGAGATGAACTATGCGGCGCCGGACGAGATCTTTGAGGAGCTCGGCAGCCTCTGGCCGGCGCTCGAAGGCATCACCTATGCGCGCATCCGCCTGGCAGGCGTGCAGTGGCCCTGTCCCACGCGGAACCATCCGGGCACGGAGTTCCTCTATAAGGGCGGATTCCCGCGGGGCAAGGTGGCCTTCACGCCCGTCAAGTATACGCCTGCCGCCGAGCAGGCCGACGCCGACTATCCCTTTGTCCTGACGTCGGGCCGGAACCTGTTCCACTATCACTTCGGCTCCATGACGCGCCGCGTCGGCTCCATCGAGGCGCACGCGGGCCGGGCCTACGCTGAACTGCATCCCGCCGACGCGGCCCGGCTGAAGGTCGCGGCCGGCGAGCTGGTGAAGATGCGCTCCCGCCGCGGCAGCATCGCGCTCGAGGCGCGCGTCACCGAGCGCGTCAGAAAAGGCGAGGTCTTCATCCCCCTGCACTATGCCGAGGCGGCCGTGAACGTGCTGACCAACGACAAGGCGCTCGACACCTACTCCAAGACTCCCGAATTCAAGGTCACGGCCGTGCGCATCGACCGGGTCGAAAAGGAGGCGTAGCATCCATGCCCAAGACGATCAGCTATCTCAAGACCCAGAATCTCTTCAAGGGCTTCGAGAACGAGGAACTGGAAAAGATCATGCCCCTCATGGACACGAAGAAATTCGCGAAGGACGAGCACGTGTTCCGCGTCAAGACGCCCTGCAAGGGGATCTATATGGTCCTGTCGGGCCGCGTCGAGATCTCGAAGACCACCACCGACGGCTGGCGCCAGCCCCTGGTGCTGTTGGAGCGGAACTGCTTCATCGGCGAGATCGCGCTGCTCGAAAAATCGAACCACGCCACCGACGCCCGGGTCATCGAGCCCGCCGAACTTCTCTTCCTGCCCAAGAAGGCCTTTGAGGATCTGGAAAAGAAAGAGCCCGTGCTGATGCTCAAGATGCTCAAGAACATCGTCATCGTGGCCGGGCAAAATGTACGGCGCATGAACGAGAAGTTCCTGAAGGCCCTGGTGAATTACTGAAAAAGGGACAGTCCCCTTTGCTGTGAGGGGGACTGTCCCTGTCTTTACAGTTGAAACGGTTCAAACCGGTTAAACGGTTTAATCTGTGCACATAACAATAAGGAGGACATCATGCCACTGGACCCGACAAAGCACGCAGACTGGGAGATCGCCGAAGCAGCGGAAAAGAACATGAAGCCCATCGAGGAGATCGCCGCCAAGATGGGCCTGACCAAGGACGAACTCTTGCCCTACGGCCACTACATCGCGAAAGTTGACTTCAAGAAGGTCTTGAAGCGGATGGAAGGCAAGCCCGACGGCAAGTACATCGACGTGACGGCCATCACGCCCACGCCCCTCGGCGAGGGC
>JBBIHD010000122.1:0-6928 GCA_037447195.1 Nitrospirota bacterium
ATGGGTCAGTCTTGGCTCCGCGCCAAAGGCTGGAACGATCCCCCGCTCTCCAAAACCGCTTGCAGCCCCTCAGTTCCTGATCAGCGATGCAGCGGCCCGGACCAGGCCTGCCGGAAGCGCTCTGCAGATGGACCTGGACATCACCACCGGTCCCGGCGCTGTATTGCCGCAGCCTGTCCTGGTGCGCGCGGGAAGCCGGGAGCGCATCGTTCAGCTCACGAAAGAGAGGACCTCGATCTCGCTGGACCTTCCTTCCGGCGATGCAGGGTATGCTGTTCCCTTCTCCCTGTCCCTATCCGGCAATGGCAGGGTGCTCTTCAGGGGTAGCGCAGCGTCCCCGGACCGGGTTAAGGCCGGTGCCTTTCTGGACCGCGCCGCGGACTCTTCCGGCGGGCCGGTCCGCATAGGGACAAAAGGCCTCGGCAGCGGCGAACTGACGCTCTTCGGGCTGGGCGCCATTCAGGACAGCATGACCCGTGAGGGAACAGATGTCGAGTTCACCGTTCCCGTCCCTCTGCCTGACGGAGACTACCCGATGAGGTGGGAATTCCGAAGCATGGACGACAGCATCAGAACAGGAAGCCTCACCGTGCCGCACCCGGGATACCGTGTGCGGATCCCGTCCCTGTCGATGACCTGGAAGCGGTCATGGTGGCGAAGCAGGATCGAAGCTCAGCTCGGCATAACAGCCACGGCGCCGGTGGCAGGCCGCCTGCGGCTGCAGCTCCGCGGACCTGCAGGAGCACAGGGTCCCTCGCTGGAAAAGGAAATACAGCTCACACCAGGCCGGAACGACCTCGCCTTCACCCTGCCCTTCAAACCCTCTCAGGCGGGCATCTGGGAGCTGCACAGCAGCTTCCTCGTGACCCTGCCTGACGGCGCCGGCCTGCCTCACGAGCCTGTCATCATTGCTGCGGCAGCACGCTCCTTTGATGCAGGAACAGCAGCCGTTCTCGGCATCGGCACTGAACGACCCCTGTACGAAGACCCTGCGGGACCGGTCCTGGCCGATGTCAGCATTTTCGGCAGCGGCAGCGCGTCGATGACCCTTTCGCTTGATGGGAAGACGATGAGGTCAGAGAAACTGGACCTTTCCGGTCATCACAGCGTTCCTCTCCGGATCGACACCCTGAAGGAAGGAGCCCATACGATCAGCGCGGATCTTCGGCAATCGGGTCTTTCGAGCACCCGAAGGCTCGCCTTCCCCTACGGCACGAACCTGCCTGATCTTGCAGCCGATCTCATGGTACCCGGGCCTGCAGGAACATCGCTGCCCGTTACCCTGCTGGTCCGCAACCAGGGCAGAATCTCCTCGGTTCCTTCCCGTGCTGTGCTGCTCGAGGGCCCATCGCCTGAGCGACGAACGACCATCGGCTCAACAGCCGTTCCTGCTTTGAAGCCCGGCGAAACCTACTCAACGGTTCTCGATTGGCCGCTCAGGAACAAAGCGGGCATGCAGACGCTCCTTGCCGTGGCCGATGCCGAGGGAGCCCTAACCGAACCGGACAAAGAGAACAACAGACACGCAGCCGCGGTCAGGATACCGGAGACCATCTTCTCCCTTGCCGCGCAGAAGGACAGCCTCTTTTCCGATGAGAACATGGTGTTCCATGCTTCGCTGGTAAATCTTACGTCCCGCAGCCTCGAAGGCCTGAACGCGCAGTTCCAGCTCTTTGGGCCGCGGGGGGCGCTGATGGCATCGGAGCAAAGCGCTGTGCCCCTGCTCGGACCCTATGCCGATCAGCGCATCACCCGGTCTTTTCTTCTGCCCTCGGCGCCCTTCGGCGTCTATCGCGCAACGGCAGCGCTCACGAAGGACCGCGTGATCGCTGAAGCCGATGCGCGCCTCACCCTGCTGCCCACGCCGCTGCTCCAGGGCACGCTCGTGGGAACGCCTGCGGCAGCAGGCTCCTGCAGGCCCTTCACGATCACCTACGACGCGCGGAGCGCGGGCAATGTTCCTGTTGACGAAGGCACGGTCAGGGCCCGCATCGCGCCCATGGCCGCGGACCACTCCACCATAACGAAGGAAGCGCCCTTCAGCCAGGGAGCAGGGTCCTTCAGGATCAACAGGCTTGACCTTTCACCGGGCGACTATAGGGTCCAACTCTCGGGCAGCGCAACGAACACGAGCCATAAGGCAACCAGGGAAACAGTGATGGCCGAGCAGCCGCTCTCGGTGACGGCGCCCGTCTCCGTTCGCCAGAACAGTTCGCCGGTGCCGCGGGTGCTGGTGCTGCGCAGCGCGCTGGAAGGGGAAGCGAAAGGGGTCGTGGCCCGGAAGCTGCTGGAAGAGGCCTTTGATCGGGAAGGCATATTCCATACGATCGTGGACAGACCGGCTGACTTCGCCGGCCGGGCCGGCTCAGGCCTGTACAACATCTTCGTGCTCTTCGAGCCTGACGAGATGCCTGAGGGGATCGAAGCGCTGAAACAGCGCGTGCAGGACGGCGACGGGCTGGTGATCGTCGGGGACGGCCGGGTCAGCATGACCATCGCCGAGATATTCGGATTCAGCTTCGCCCCTGCCCTTCCCGACGATACGCGCCTGCTCGACGTGGCCGGAGATCTCCGCGCCGCGCTGACCGGAACGCTGCCTGTCTGCGGGCCGCTCCTGCCCCCGTCGCGAAAAGACGGGCGGTCCCTGGCCCTGATCAGCGGAAGCAGGCAGCCGGCCATGCTTGTCGGGACCCAGGGAAAGGGCAAGGTGCTGGTCATGCCCTTTTCTGTGACGCGCTCTGCTGTTGAAACAGGCTCCATACCCCTGTACGGGCTGCTGCTCTGCACGGCCCTGCCCTCCGTGCAGCCTGAGCATGAATCGCCGGGCGGGGTGATCGCGCGGGAGCTCACGGTCACCGCAGTGGAAGGCAGCGTCAGAACAAGGATCATTGACCGGCTGCCTGCCGGGTCCCAGGTCCTGCACAGCAGCAATGCCGTGGTGAAGGACGGCGCGATAGTCCACGAAGTGATGGCTGACAAGAAGCCCAGACGGCTCCTGTATCTCTATCGCCCACCAGCAGGCGGCAGCGGACAGGTCAGCCGGGACGTGCAGTACGAATGCGGCGGGAACTTTATCTCAGCAGGGCCTGTCCCCTTACTGGAGGGGGACTGGCCCGGTTCTCCGAGAGGAAGCCGATGAAAACGATAAAACATTCTGCAAATCAGGCAGAAAACAGGGACAGTCCCCTTGGACGAGGGGGACTGTCCCTTTACAGAACCGGCGGCTTCACCTACATTGCCCTGCTGGCCGCCATCGTGATACTCGGCATCATGCTCGGCGCTGCAGGCAAGTACTGGAGCCATGTGATGCTGCGGGAAAAGGAGGCAGAACTTCTGTTCCGGGGCGACCAGTATGTGCGCGCCATTGAGAGCTATTATTCAAAACCGCCTGGGGGTCAGCAGCCCATGCTGCCGCCGACAATTGATGAACTGCTGAAAGACAGCAGGTCCACGGTGAAGCGTCATCTGCGCAAGAAATACAAAGACCCCATCACGGGCGAGGATTTTGGCGTGATCCAGGACCCTGCCACGAAGCGCGTGATCGGCGTGAAAAGCACGAGCGACAAGGAGCCGCTCAAGAAGGGGAATTTTCCGAAGGGCTATGAAACGTTCCAGGGAAAAATGAAGTACAGCGAGTGGGAGTTCAAATTTACGCCAGTTACGGTGAAAAATTGAGTCGGTGCCCCTGAGCAAAGGACGCGCCCGGGAGTCGTTATAGGAACTCACCGTCCTTTTTGTCTGACCTTATCAGATGCGATCAGATTTGATCCGCGTCCAACCGTTTTTCAGCATCATCTCTGCTTCATCGTGATCAAGCGGTCAACTCCAGCCTCTCCACCTGTGCCCGCGTAAAAGCCCGGACAGCCGCAGGCGGCTCCGCCCCGACCAGCCTCGTTCCCTTGTCCAGCACCGGGACCATCAGGTCCGTCATCTCGCCGCCGCAGGAACAGGCAGACTCGGTCTGGTCCAGCAGCGGCACGATCCGGCGCTCCCGGCAGCGGGAGCAGGAGAGCACCCGCTTGCTGCCGGACCATTTGCCCCGCTTTGCCCGGGGCGCTCCGTCGATCTCCACGATGTCCATTGCATAGTCGATGACCGGCGCATTGCTGATGGACGTGCCGATGCCGTAGCCGTCCACCACCTCGTTCAACGACGGTATGTCGTTCTCCTTTATCCCGCCGCTCACGTAGAGCTTGACGTGCTGAAATCCCCGCAGATCAAGCTCCCAGCGAGCTTCCTGCAGGATGCGGTAGAAATTCCCGCGCCGCGACCCCGGCGTATCGAACCGCACGGCAAAGAGGCGCTCGCCCAGCGCCTCTGCCACGTTCAGGCACTCGAACTTCTCGTCCAGGAACGTGTCGATGAGCGCCACACGTTTGAACTTCGGCTCCAGCACCTCGTCGTAGGCCTTCACCGCCTCCACGGTGGAACCCATGCACAGTATCAGGGCATGGGGCATGGTGCCCATGGGGTCCTCACCGATCAATTCGCCTGACTTGACCACCGACACGCCGTCGCATCCGCCGATATAGGCGTTCCGCTCGATCATGGGCGCCAGGATCGGATGCATTCTCCGCGCGCCGAAGCTCATCACGGGACGGTCGCCGGCGAGCTTCTTCAGCCGCGAGGCCTTGGTAGCCACGCCCGAGGCCTGGCACAGAAGGCCGAGAAGGGCCGTTTCGTAGACGCAGAAATCCTGATACCTGCCTTCGATCTCCATCACCGGTTCATAGGGATAGAAGACCGTCCCTTCCTTCATGGCCCTGACCTTGATATTCAGGCGCTGCATGAGCGGGATGGCCTCATCTATGCCGGTGAACAGGGCCCAGGGCCATTCTTCCGGGAGGCTCTTCGCAATAAATTCCGCCTTCACCAGGGGATTCACGCCTTTGGCCTTCAGTATCCGGAGCGCCCGCTCGAAATAGACGTCTGTGACCTTGCCGTCGACGATATCCTTCGGGTCTGCGGTGAAAAACATAAAGACTCCTTTGGAAGTGCGTGAGGGGTGAAGGGTCAGGAGTAAACAGGGTCGATTCCCCTTACCCCTTACCCCTTACCCCTTACCCCTTACCCCTTACCCCTTACGTTTTACGAGATCGTAACTCCCATAACGCTTTTCATGATGCGCAGCGCCGCATCGTGGTCTTCCTTTGCGATGCCCGCAACGCCCTTCTCGACGACCGTCACGTCATAGCCGCGCAGGACCGCGTCTGAAGCAGTGAACATGATGCAGATATGGGTAACGTCGCCTGTCAGCCTGAGCGACCCCACGCCAAGGCGCTTCAGCGTCTCATCAAGGTCTGTATTGTAGAACCCCGAATAGGTCGTCTTCCCGATGACCATATCGTTCTGTGCGGGCTTGAGCTCGTCGACCACGTCAGCGCCCCGGGTCCCCGTTACCGCATGGGGCGGCCAGCCGAATCGGGCGAATTCAGGATCATCAGGCGCGTGGCTGTCGCACACAAAGATGACCGGCATGCCCCTGGCATGGGCATCGTCGATCTCTTTTCTGATGGCGGGGATGATCTTACGCGTGTCAGGCACCTCAAGGGGCGCGCCGGAAAGCACGAAATCGTTCAGCATATCGATGACCAGCAAAGCTTCCTTCTTCATGGTCCATCACCTCCCTGCGAAAAACTTCAGGCCGGGAAGTCCGCTCTTTTCGGGCTCTTGCAAGCCATTCTTGCTCGTTCTGCCTGCTACTGTTCTTCTTTACAATAGTAACAATATATTGTATCTTTTGCAAGTAACCCCCTCCGGCGCGGAGGAAGGTGCTGCAACAGAGCGACCATGGGCATGCTGATCATTCGCTTGAGTTCATTGCAAGGTCCGATGCTTACCCTATGACGAACGTGCTTGCTGACAGGATCGCTGTTGCCCGGGGCCTTCGCAAGGCCGACGTGGTGCTGCGCAGCGGAACAGTGGTGAATGTCGTGACCGGCGAGCTGCATCAGGCCGACGTGGCACTGCACCAGGGGACCATCGCCGGCATCGGGAAGTACGATGGGAAACGGGTCATCGACGTCGCGTCACGGTACGTTCTGCCCGGCTTCATAGACAGCCATGTCCATCTCGAAAGCACGATGCTCACGCCCGCCGAGTTCGCCAGGGCCGCGCTGCCCCATGGCACCACAGCGGTCGTGGCAGACCCCCATGAGATAGCCAACGTCCTGGGCGCAAAAGGGATCGCGTATCTCCTGAAAGCAAGCGAGGGGCTGCTGCTCGACGTCTATTTCATGCTTCCCTCCTGCGTTCCAGCAACGCACCGGGAAACATCAGGAGCGAGGCTCGAGGCCGCTGATCTCCTGCCATTCCTGAAGCATCCCCGCGTGCTGGGCCTTGCGGAAATGATGAATTATCACGGCCTCCTGTCGGCGGACAAAGGCGTCCTGAAGAAGCTGGAGGCCTTTCAGGACGCGGTCATCGACGGCCATGCTCCGGGGCTGTCTGGGAGGGACCTTGCCGCCTACATCAGCGCCGGCGTTTCTTCAGACCATGAGTGCACCACGGCCGAAGAGGCACGGGAAAAGGTCCGCCTCGGCATGACCGTCTTCATCCGTGAAGGTTCTTCAGCGAAGAACCTCGAAGCCCTGCTGCCGGCGGTCACGCCGCGGAACGGGCATGCTTTCTGCTTTGCCACTGATGATCTGGAGCCCGACGATCTGGCCCGGGGCGGCATCGACCTGCTGGTCCGGAAAGCCACAGGGCTCGGCCTTGACCCGGTCACTGCGGTCCGGATGGCCACGATCAATCCCGCCCGGCACTTCGGCCTGAAGGGCAAGGGCGCGGTGTTGCCCGGATACGACGCGGACATAGTGGTGGTCGATGACCTGAAAAACTATGGCATCGAACTGGTGATCAAGAATGGTGTTCCCCTTAGGAGGTGTCAATAAATTAAGGTTGCAACTAATCTAATTCCATGATATCA
>JBBIHD010000123.1:0-6881 GCA_037447195.1 Nitrospirota bacterium
GGGTGCTTTCGAGCTTCAACGACAATCCCGGCACCCTGGTGACCAAGGAGGATGCGGACATGGAAAAGGTTGTGGTATCGGGCGTTGCCTATGACAAGAACCAGGTGAAGATCACGCTCCTTGGCGTGCCGGACAAGCCTGGCGTGGCGGCGACGATCTTCAATACGATCTCGGGCGCGAACATCGTGGTGGACATGATCATCCAGAACGTGAGCGAAGGCGGCCTCACCGACATGTCCTTCACCGTGCCGAAGACGGACGCCAGGAAGATCATGGACGTTATGAAAAAGGTGGTGGCCGACGTCGGCGCCAAGGACGTGAACATCAAGGAGGAGATCGCCAAGGTCTCGATCGTCGGCGCAGGCATGCGCTCCCACTCGGGCGTGGCAGCGACGATGTTCACGGCCCTTGCCAAGGAAGGCATCAATATCATGATGATCAGCACCTCGGAGATCAAGATCTCCTGCGTCGTCGACGCGAAGTACACGGAGCTCGCCGTCCGGGTGCTGCATGATACCTTTGAGCTGGAGAAGGCGGCGTAGGAAGTGCGGAGTTTCGAGTGCGGAATGCGGAGTGGAAACAGACCTCCTGCTCCCGTTGTTCTGCACTCCGGGTATTTGACTGAGGACTGCAATTATGGGCAAGCCGGCAGCAGGAAATTCCAGGAAGGCGACTGTTTCCCTCTATGACACCACGCTTCGCGACGGGGCGCAGGCGGAAGACGTCAATTTTTCCGTCCAGGACAAGATCCGCGTCTCCCGGAAGCTCGACGAGCTCGGCGTGCATTTCATCGAGGGCGGCTGGCCGGGCTCCAATCCACGCGACGTGGAGTTCTTCAATGCCATGCGCACGGTGCGGCTAAAAAAGGCCGTGCTCATCGCCTTCGGAGCCACGCGACGGGCCCGGATCAAGGCGTCGGAGGACAAGAACCTGCAATCCCTTGTCGGTTCAGGCGCCCAGGGGGCGACGATCTACGGAAAGACCTGGGACCTTCACGTGCTGAAGGCGCTCAAGACGACCCTGGACGAGAACCTTGCGATGATCAACGAGTCCGTGGCGTTCTTAAAGAAGCGCATGGACCGGGTGTTCTACGATGCCGAGCATTTTTTTGACGGCTTCAAGGCAAATCCCGACTATGCCATCCGGACGCTGCTGGCCGCCCAGTCGGCGGGCGCCGAATGCCTGGTGCTCTGCGACACCAACGGCGGCACCCTGCCCCATGAGATCGCGGAGATCATCGAACAGGTGAAGCCGCGCATCACCGCGCCCTTCGGCATCCATGCCCATAACGACGCCGAGGCGGCGGTGGCCAACTCCCTGGCCGCCGTGCGGCTGGGCGCTGTGCAGGTCCACGGGACGATCAACGGCTACGGCGAGCGCTGCGGGAATGCGAACCTCTGCTCGATCATCCCCAGCCTCAAGATCAAAATGGGCATCAACTGCATATCCGATGTAAATCTCGGCAGGCTGCGCGAAACGTCGCGGTACGTGGACGAGCTGGCAAACCTGCAGCACCGCAAGCACCTGCCCTTTGTGGGCGAGAGCGCTTTTGCCCACAAGGCGGGCGTGCATGTGGACGCCGTGGCGAAGATGCCGCTCACCTACGAGCACATCATCCCGGAGCAGGTGGGCAACCGGCGGCGCATCCTCGTGTCCGACCTTTCGGGCCGGAGCAATATTCTCCAGAAGGCCGCGGAGCTGAACATCCGCATCGACAAGGAAAGCCCGGAGCTGGGCGAGATCCTGAAGACCGTGAAGGTCCTGGAGAACGAAGGGTTCGAGTTCGAGGGGGCCGAAGGATCGCTGGAGCTCCTGATGCTTCGGGCGAGCCATACCTATGAATCGGTCTTCAAGATATTCGACCGCATCGACTACCGCGTCTTCACCGAGAAGCGCAAGGTCGACCCCTGCCCGGTGAGCGAGGCGACGATCACCGTTGAGGTCGGCGGGTCCGTGGAGCACACGGCCGGCTGGGGTGTCGGACCCGTGAACGCCCTGGACAACGCGCTGCGGGCAATGCTGCCGAAATATTTTCCCGGCAAGGGGCTCGAGAAGGTGCGGCTGCTGGACTACAAGGTGCGCGTCCTGACGGCGGCGGAAGGGACGGCCGCGCGCGTGCGCGTGCTGATCGAATCGGGCGACGGCAAGACCCGCTGGGGCACCGTGGGCGTCTCGGAGAACGTGATCGAGGCCAGCTGGCAGGCCCTGGTGGACAGCATCGAGTACAAGCTGCTCAGGATGTCGAAATAGGGATCGCGGCGCTGCCCATCGCTCAAAGGCCGCAGGCTCTCTCAGTGCGCGTGAGCCTGTGGGTGATCCGGGAGATCATGGGCATGGGGCCACTGTCGCGGCCCTGTAAGCGCAGGTGAAATGTGGTATGATCCTAAAAACGGCAGTTGGGACACGGAAAAAGCGGATAAACCCTGAAAAGGCAAATGCTTTTGTCCTGAAAAGCCTTTCACCTTGCAGGTGAGTTCTTTTTCAAGAATTAACCGTAGGTTTCTCCTGACTTTATCAGATGTTATCAGATTTTATCCGTGTCCAAATGCTCTTTATAGGATGATGGAACAGAACGAAAGGCAGATGCAGCGATGATCGAAGAAGAAGGAATAGTGGTCGAGGCCACGGAGCGGACGGCGAAGGTCGCCATCCTGCGCAAGAGCGCCTGCGAGTCCTGTGCAGCGTCGGGCGTGTGCCATCCCGATGACGCGTCATTCATGGAGGCGGAGAACCCCGTCGGCGCCGTGAAAGGCCAGAAGGTGCGCGTCATGGTCGCGCCGCAGGTCTATCTGAAGGCAACGATCGTTCTGTACGGCGCGCCTTTGGCCGCGCTGGTGGGCGGGGCCATTCTCGGAAAGAATCTTGCCCTGAAATATGCCGGAGAAGCGAACTCGGACCTCTGGGCCTTTCTTGCGGGGGCAGCCTGCATGGCGGTTTCCTTTTTCTTCATTTGGATGTATAATAAAAAAGTTGAGAAGTCCGGGCAGTACCGCCCGGCCATCGTGGAAATACCCCCCTAGCGGCTGCGGGGGCAATCGTTGCATCACGGCAGAGGGCGGAGCCTGAGCATGCGTCTGGTCAAAACCCCCGAAGAAGCAAAGCGGCTGGCGAGGACGATCCTCTCGGACATTGTGCTGTACAACCAGCAGAAGGTCAAAGAGGGGATCGAGAAGGACAGTCTCTTCGAGCTGCTCGCCGACGAACTCGCGGAAGGAAGAAAATATTACGAGAGCATGGTCGACACGGACCTGCGCCAGGACACCAATTTTTTCAACGAGGCCGTGGCCGACGTGCTTCTGAAGCAGGGCGGAAAGATCAAGTCGGAGATCTGGTAAGGCTATCCCCGTTGCGCGCACTGCCCGGAAATCGGCGGCGTTCGGCGTTGACACCTGAAGTCCGGTCCCAGTCCTTTTTCTCACACATGCAATCCACATCATCTTCCCGCAAAGGAGTTTTCCATGAAGAACTCTGATGTCAAGGATGTACGGTCGATTGCCATTCTCTCCCACGGATCTGCAGGAAAAACATCGCTGGCCGACGCCATGCTCTATGCCGCAGGCGCCGTGGACCTTCCGGGCAGCGTGAATGCCGGGACCTCGGTCTTCATGCACGAGCCTGAAGAGCTGGAGCGCAAGATCACCATCACCGCGGCGCTCGGCCACCTGGACTGGAAGGGTGTGCGGTTCCACATCATCGACACCCCCGGGTACATCAACTTTCTCGAAGAGACCAAGGGAACGCTGCGCGCCGTGGACGGCGCCGTCATTATCGTCTCCGCCATTTCGGGCGTGAAGGCCGAGACCGAGAAGGTCTACCGGTTCGCCTGCGACTATGAAATACCCCGCATCGCCTTCGTGAGCAAGCTCGACAAGGAGCGCGCCGATTTCTTCCGGGCCGTGGGCGATATGGAAAAGTACTTCTGCAAGGGCGCCCTGGTGCTGCAGCTCCCCATCGGCGCGGCGGACAAGTTCAGCGGCATTGTGGACCTGGTCCGCATGAAGGCGGTGTACTTCAATGCCGACGGCAGCGGCAAGGAAGAGGAAAAGGACATCCCCGCGAACCTGCAGCAGGACGCCGCCGCCTACCGCAAGAAGCTCGTGGAGCAGATCGCCGAGACCGATGACGCGCTGCTCGAGAAGTACCTGGACAAGGGAGAGCTGGGGCAGGAAGAGCTCATGGCCGGGCTGAAGCACGGCACCCTGGCAGGCGGGCTGCTGCCGGTGCTGTGCGGATCCCCCGTCAAAAACATGGGCGTCCGGGAGCTGATGGACGCGGTGATCTCGTGCCTGCCCTCGCCGTCAGAGCGGGCCGCCATCGTGCCGATCCGGGGCACGGACCCTGTATCGGGAACGGAGGTGCTGCGCAAACCCCTGGACAGCGAACCGCTTTCCGCCCTCGTGTTCAAGACCATCATCGATCCCTTCGCCGGGAAGCTTTCGGTCTTTCGCGTTTTTTCGGGAGCACTGAAGGCCGATTCCGCGGTCTACAACTCGTCGAAAGGATTGAAGGAAAAGGTGGGAACGCTCTATTTCCTGGAAGGGAAGAAGCAGGTGCCTGCGCAGTCCGTCACGGCCGGCCAGATCGGCGCTGTGGCGAAGCTGAAGGACACCACGACAGGCGACACGCTCTGCGCGGAAGCGAACCCCGTGGTGCTGCCCTGGGCGAAATTCAGCGATCCCATTATGCCTTATGCCATCGAGCCCAAATCCCGGGGCGACGAGGACAAGGTGAGCACGGGCATCCACAAGATCCTTGACGAGGACCCCACGCTGCAGTTCACCTTCGATGACCAGACCCGGGAGATGATCCTTTCCGGCATGGGCCAGGTGCACCTGGAGGTGACGCTGGCCAAGCTGAAGCGGAAATACGGCGTTGATGTGTCCATGAAGACGCCCAAGGTCCCCTACAAGGAAACGGTCCGCGCAAAGGCGAGCGCCCAGGGCAAGTACAAGAAGCAGACGGGCGGCCACGGCCAGTACGGCGACGCATGGATCGAGATCGAGCCGCTTCCCCGGGGCAGAGGGTTCGAGTTCGTTGACAAGGTCGTGGGAGGCGTGATCCCCCGGCAGTATATTCCCGCTGTCGAGAAGGGGGTGGTCGAGGCGATGCACGAGGGTTCGCTCGCCGGCTATCCCATCGTGGACCTCCGGGTGACGCTGTACGACGGCTCGTACCACACCGTCGACTCTTCTGAAATGGCCTTCAAGATCGCCGCGTCCATGGGATTCAAGAAGGCCGTGTCGCAGGCCAGGCCCGTGCTGCTCGAGCCGATCATGAGCATCGAGGTGGCCACGCCCGACGATGTGCTCGGCGCGGTCATCGGCGACCTGAACTCCCGGCGCGGCAAGGTGCAGGGTGTGGCCCCCCAGGCGAACGGCCAGACCATCAAGGCGCTCGTGCCCATGTCCGAGATGCTCACCTACGCGCCGACGCTCACGTCCCTCACGAGCGGCAGGGGCATGTACACCATGGAATTCTACGGCTACGAGGACGTGCCGAGCCATCTTGCGCAGAAGATCATGCAGGAGCGCGGCGAGGCGCATCAGAAAGAAAAATAAATGTTCAGAAAAGACACGCTTGCAAACGGCATCCGCGTGGTGTCCGAGACGCTGCCCAAGTCGCGCTCCGTTTCCATCGGCGTCTGGGTGAAGATCGGGTCGCGCCATGAGCCGGCCGCTCTCGGCGGCATTTCGCATTTCATCGAGCACATGTTCTTCAAGGGCACGGAGAAGCGGACCGCCAAGGACATTGCCATCGAGATGGACTCCCTGGGCGGGGAGATGAACGCCTTCACGTCCCAGGAGGCGACCACCTTTTACGTCAAGGTGCTGGACGAGCACCTGCCGAAGGCGATCGACCTGCTGGCAGACATTCTGCTGAGCTCGCGCTTTGCGCCTGCCGAGATGGAGAAGGAGCGCAAGGTCATCCTCGAAGAGATCAAGGGCGTCGAGGACTCGCCCGACGACTATATCCATGAGCTCTTCACGGGAACGGTCTGGCACGACAATGCGCTGGGCCGTCCGATCCTGGGCACCAGGGACACGATCAAGGCGCTGACGCACAAGGACCTCCTGGACTACATCGAGAACTATTACAGTCCGAAGGAGATCGTGATCTCGGCAGCGGGGAATTTCAATCACGACCGCATGGTTGCCATGCTGAACGCGAGCTTCGGCATGTTCTCCCGGGCCGGCATCGCCAAGGATGAGCCGCTGCCCTCCTTCAGGCAGGCCGTGCTGGTGAAGAAAAAGCAGCTTGAACAGGTCCAGGTCTGCCTGGGTTGCAAGGGGCTCAACTACACCCATGAGGATCGGTACGCCATCTCGGCGCTGAACGCCGTGCTGGGCGGCAGCATGAGTTCGCGGCTGTTCCAGGAAGTGCGGGAGCAGAGCGCGCTGGCCTATTCCATCTATTCCTATATCAGCTTTCATCGCGACACGGGCCTCTTTACCGTGTACGCCGGCACCGACCCGTCGAACGCGCTGGAAGTGGTGAAGATCGTCATGCGGGAGCTGCGCAGGATCAAGGAAGAGGGCATCACGCCGGCCGAAGAATCGCGCATCAAAAACCAGTTGAAGGGAAACCTGGTGCTTTCCCTGGAGAGCAGCAACAGCCATATGAGCAGGATCGCCCGGCAGGAGATGTACTTCGGAAAGCACCTGACCGTCGACGAGATCATCAGGGGCGTCGAGAAGGTGACGGCCGAGCAGGTGCAGCAGCTTGCCCGGCAGCTGTTCACGCGCGAGGGCATCTCGCTCACTATGCTCGGCCCATTGAGCAAGGAAGATCTGCCCGAGTCGGTGCTGGAGATATAGCAGGCAGTAGACAGAATACAGAATACAGAATACAGAATACAGAATACAGAATACAGAATACAGAAT
>JBBIHD010000124.1:0-2667 GCA_037447195.1 Nitrospirota bacterium
CCTCTTCTTGAAGGGTCCTGAATGGCATGCTACGAATGCACCTCGATGCGGTTGCGCCCCCCGTTCTTCGCGCGGTAGAGCGCCTTGTCCGCGCTGTCCAGGAGCGTAGACGCCGTCATGCCGTGCTCCGGGTAACAGGCGATGCCGATGCTCACGGTCATCAGGATGCCGGCCGCGGCGTCCTGCGCGCCCGGCAGCTCGGCCGCGGCCGCGTCCCTGCGCAGACGCTCTGCTATATGCAGGGCCAGCTCCTTGTCGGTCTCCGGAAGGATCACCACCAGCTCGTCGCCCCCGTAGCGCGCCGCAATGTCCATGGCCCGTATCGAGTTCATCACGGCGTCGGCGATGATGACCAGCGCCCTGTCGCCCGTCGCATGCCCGTACGTATCGTTGTAGCTCTTGAAACCATCGATGTCGAGCATGAGGATGCTCAGGACCCGGCTGTGCCTGCCGGCGCGGGAGATCTCATCTTCCAGCCGGTCGAGCAGATACCGGCGGTTCAGCAGGCCCGTGAGCGGGTCGGTGATGGACAGCCGCTTCAGGGTCTCGGACTGGGTGAAGAGCTGATTGCGCTCCATGACAACGGCTGCATGAATCGCGAAGGACTGTATGAGCTCCAGGTCCTCGTCGTTGAAGGGCTCGCCGCCCTCCTTGTCCGACAGGTTCAGCACGCCGATCACGCGCCCGTCGATCTTGAGCGGCACGCTGACAAAGGAGGGGGTCTTGTACCGGATCCGGTTCTTCTGCATGGTCCGCGGATCGCTTTCAACGTTTTTCACCAGGTAGGGTTCGCCCAGCTCTGCCACCCTGCCCGCGATGCCTTCGCCCTTCCGGATCCTGAGCTGCTCCGTCTTGTCGCCGGTCAGCCCCTTCCAGGCCTCGAGCAGCAGCGCATCGGCCTCCTGGTCCATAAGCAGCAGGGAGCCCTGCTCGGCCCTGAGCAGGTCGGCCGACCGCTCCAGGATCGTCTGGGCCAGCACGTCGAAGTTGACGATGGACGTTATTCCCTTCGATACTTCCGCGATCGCCGCGAACCGGTCGAACTTCCGGTACAGGTCGTGATGCAGCCGGTAGTTCTCGATGGAAAGCGCCGTCTGGCGGCAGAAAGATGAAACAATGTTCATGTCGGCCGGAGACAGCACGCTGTCAAAGATCGCGACAATGCCGGCAAGCTTTCTGCTGACCACGATGGGGAAGAAGTAGAAGACCGTGGCGTTTCCCGGGAAGCCCTTCCGGCCGGCAGCAGAGGCATCGAGATAGGAGACCGAGGGCCTTCCGTCCCGCAGCTCCCGCACGATGGGATCGCCCTTTTCCAGCGCGAGATGGGGCGCGGGGCCGCCCTCCCGCTTCATTCCATAGAGGCTTGCATAGCGCCCTGACTGCCGGTCCGGAGAAAGGATGGTGACGGCGTGGATATCAAGGAGGGTGAGCAGCTGGGTCAGCATGTGTTCGTAATAGCTCTCAGGCTCTTCGCGTCCGGCGGCGCTCCATCTGCCCATGACGTCCTTCAGCGCCTCGATCTTCTGCTGCAGTGTGAATGATTCTTCGCCTTTGTGCAGCAGGTGGTTCACCGAGCTTTCCACGAGCGAACAGACCTTCCGGACATGGTCGGCATCGGTGAACTGCAGGGGCGTGTTCACCGACAGCTGCTCCACGCCGCAGGACTCGATGAGGTCCATGAAGTCACGGAAGTCCTGATAACCCGCAAAAGAGCCCTGGCCCAGGATGATGGCGCGCTCCCGCAGGTACTCCACGGCAAAGGCGAAGCTCATGATCTTCGCGTGGCATTTGTATACCAGCGGCTGCGTCAGCTTCAGCACGCCCATCATGGCGCTGGTGCAGTAGGAGTCGCAGTGGTAGCGGAGATCGGCGCAGGACAGGAGCCGTGCGCAGAAGGGAGAATGGCTCCCCACGGACAGGATCTCCTCCCCCTGCTCCGTATAGGCGCTAAGGTGAAACCCGAGGGTGTCGGAGAGAATGGAAAAATGCTCCCGCCATCTCTCCGAAACGAAGAGCGCCTGGAGCTGCTTTGAAGCGCTGCTGTTCAGCATGGCGCACCGGGCCTGCACTGCGGGAATGGTCATGCTCATCCCTTCGAACGGACGCACTCTGTCCGTGGAGACAGCATCGGGTACCCTGTCGTATCATACTGGAGGCGAAAAAAGATGCAGGCAACAGCAGACGGTCAGGAGAGACAGCGCTTCGCCGGACGCAGCGGCCTGTTCTGCCGCCGGCCCGCCGCCTGCGAGCTCGCACTCCATAACCGCCCTGCTTATTTCCACAGCTCAGAATCGTCTGATGCTGGGGCTGCCCGTGTGAAGAAAGGAAACTGCATTACGTGGATGGGTTTTGCAATAAATAGCATAAATGGCGCGGGAGGTCAAGGTAAATTCCGGCTGATTTCAGGGAGGCGGCAAGGGGGTGGGATCGGGGCTCAAAGGCCCGCGGCGCATCGCTGCGTCCCGCCGCGGGATCTCGCCGGATCAGGGGCAGAAACTGCGAGGACCGTCCTGAAGCTCCCGGGGGGTCTCCTGGTTCCGGCAGGCTTCGGGTGGCCCGGCAGCAGCGGTCTCGACAGTGCCGAGCTTCCACGTATAGACGCGGCCGCAGGAATCGCAGGACGCTCCGGCGAGCGACTCTTCACAGAGGGGGCAGTAGATGATATAT
>JBBIHD010000124.1:2679-6851 GCA_037447195.1 Nitrospirota bacterium
AAGGAGAAAGGCGGGCCTCGTGCTCGTCAAGATCGATGGGCTGCCCGCAGCATTTGAACTCCTTCGTCAGATCAGCGCCGCAAAGGCAGCGCCGGTCAAGGGGCCAGGGCAGCATCCGCTCCAGCCTGTATATGGCCTTGCTCAGGATGTCCACCAGGTCGTCTTCCGTTGCATCGCCGAAGAACGTTTCCGTCAGCTTCTCGCGAATGTCGATCATCAGCGGGTCCTCTTTCAGGAACCGGAGTATCAGCGCAAGCCGCTCCTCGCCCTTGCCGATCCGCGAGAGGGCGCGCAGGTTCTTGTTGGCCCGGTAGTGCTCCTGGAGGTACAGCAGCGTCCAGATCTGCGTCATGTCGTAGAAATATTCGAGCACGGGATAGTACCCGTACTTTTCCCTGATCGTCGCCTCCACGGTGCCGCGCTCCTCGGGGATCCGGGGAAAGACGGCGACCAGCAGTCCCTCCTCAAAATCCTCATAGAAGAAGGGCGTGCCTGAAAAATGGCGGCAGCCGCAGTTGGTGCACTGAATATTGTTGAATTCCCAGCGGAGCAGCGTCTTCCGCACCTGGGGTGCGCGGGAAACATCGACCCAGGTGATCACCCGCGCCTGGAAGTCCTGGTCGCAGTTGCCGCAGCGGAAGGACTCGATGCTGAACGATTCCGCCTGGTTGGTCGGAAGGGTTACCATATAGGTTTTATTATACACCACTTTTCCGAAAACTCTCTTTAAAATTTCGCTTTCTTTGTGGTACAATACCGCCCCAAGCGGGACATCTGCAACGCAGTGCACCTGTGCATTCCATTCTCCCGCATGTGAAAGGGGTTGTTTTATGGCGGCAAAAGAAGAAAGCGTGTTGACCACCGCGCTCCACTCGGAGGTGGAGAACCGGTTCCTCACCTACGCCCTCTCCACCATCGTCTCCCGTTCCCTGCCCGATGTGCGCGACGGATTAAAACCGGTGCACCGCCGCATCCTCTACGCCATGTGGGAGATGGGCCTGGGCCCCACGGCCAGGTTCCGGAAGAGCGCGGCCGTGGTGGGCGAGGTGCTCGGCAAGTTCCACCCCCACGGCGACCAGGCGGCGTACGATGCCATGGTCAGGATGGCCCAGGACTTCTCTCTCCGCTATCCCCTCGTTGAGGGTTCGGGAAACTTCGGCAGCCTCGACGGCGACCCGGCCGCTGCCATGCGGTATACGGAAGCGCGGCTCTCAAAGATAGCCGAAGAGCTGCTGACCGAGATCGACAAGGGGACCGTGGGCTTCCGCTCGAACTATGACAATTCGCTCAAGGAGCCCGACGTGCTTCCCGCGCGCTTACCCCAGCTCCTGGTGAACGGCACGTCAGGCATTGCCGTGGGCATGAGCTGCGCCTTTCCTCCCCACAACCTCACGGAGATCATCGACGGCCTTGCGGCCCTGATCGACAACTCGAACATCGAGGTGAAGGACCTTATCAAGTTCGTGAAGGGGCCGGACTTCCCTACGGGTGGCCAGATCCTGAACTCGAAAAAGGAGCTGCGCGAGATCTATCAGACCGGCAGCGGCTCGATCAGGGTCCGCGGCGAGTACACCGTGGAGGACCTGCCCCGGGGCAAGCAGGCAGTGGTCGTCACCTCCATCCCCTATATGGTGAACAAGGCGAAGCTGCTCGAAAAGATCGTGGGCCTCATCGAGGGCCGCAAGCTTCCCCAGGTGGCCGCCGTGCGCGACGAATCCACGGACATCGTGCGCATCGTCCTGGAGCTGAAGGCCGAGTCGAACGCCGAGCTTGTGATGGCCTATCTGTTCAAGCATTCTGACCTGGAATCCGCCTTTCCCGTGAATTTCACGGGGCTCAAACCGAACATGGAGCCGGAGCGGCTGTCGCTCAAGGAGCTCATGCGGTACTTCCTGGATTTCCGCCACGAGGTCGTGACGAAGCGGCTGAACTACGACCTGAAGCTGCTCAAGGCGCGGCTGCACATCCTGAAGGCCTTTGAGATGCTCTATGACGATCTCGATGCGGCCATCAAGATCATCCGGAAGGCAAGCTCGCGCGAGGACGCGGCCCAGAAGCTCAAAAAGCACTTCAAGTTCGACGATGAGCAGGTGAAGGCCATCCTGGAGCTGCAGCTCTACAAGCTCGCGGGCCTCGAGATCGAGCGCATCCGCAAGGAGAAAGCGGAAAAGACGAAGCAGAAAAAGGAAATCGAGGCGATCCTGGCGAACCAGAAGAAGATCTGGGCCCTGATCAAATCAGAGCTGCTCGCTGTCCGCGAGGAATACGGCGACAAGCGGAAATCGGTGATCAAGGCAGCCGACGAGGTGGAGTTCTCCCAGGAGGACTTCATCGTCCACGAGGACACGACCATCATTCTTTCGAAGATGGGCTGGGTCCGGCGCGTCAAGACCGTGGGCGAATCGATCCGCTTCAAGGAAGGCGACGAACTGCTTGCCATGCTGCCGGCGAACACGCGCGACAACATCGGCGTATTCTCTTCGGCAGGCAAGGCCTATGTCATCAAGGCCTTTGACCTGCCCGCAGGCTCGGGCTTCGGCGAGCCCGTGCAGCACCTCTTCAAGTTCGGCGATGGTGAGCGGCCCGTGAGCGCCCTGAACATGACCCGCGTTGCGGAAGGCGCCCCGGAGGCCGGGGAGGAACCGGCCCCGAAGAAAGGCAAACAGCAGAGCCTCGCCCTTGCCGGCGGCTCGGTCACGGCGCTTTCGGTCTCTGCCGGCGGCGTGGGCTTCCTCTTCGACCTTTCGGGCTTCAACGCCGTCACGACACGGGCCGGCAAGAAGTTCGCCGGAATCAAGGCCGGCGACAGCATCATGGGCGTCTCGGTCCTGAGCGAACCGAACGTGCTTTTCCTTACGTCCGAAGGAAAGGCCGTGGTGCTTGCGGCGAAGCACATACCGACCCTCTCGGGAGCAGGCAAGGGCGTGAAGCTGGTGAACGTAAAGAAGGGAGAGGTGGTCCTGTTCCGGGGCGTCAGAAAAGGCGAGCAGGTGAAGGTGATCGACGAAAAGGGGCGCGAGAAGACCATTGACCTGAAAGAGTACGGCGCCATGAACCGGGGCGCTGTGGGCCTCAAGGCCGTGAAGGCCCTGCGCTTCGCCTAGGACCGGGCAAAGCAGTGAAGCGCAACAACAAAGGCGCTCCCGATCGAAGGAGCGCCTTTTTTACAACGACTGTCGTAACCACCGATGAACACGGATATACTGCAGACCCGCAGAGGGCACGGCGCATGGAGCTGAGGGTATAGACGCTATGCGCTTTGCTCTATGCTTCTTTACGCGTTCATTCGCGGCTAAATACTTATTTCAGATTGCTTCCAGCTACTGCCCTTTCCTCTGAGGAAAAAATCTGCCCGTCCCTCAGCTGACCATGTACCGCATGAACCGCGAATCAACATAGGTGGACAGGGGAAGAATGTTCTCCTTCACCAGTTCAGAGGCATAGGCCAGGCTGGCGCGGATCTCCGCGGTGGTGAGCTGCGGAAAGCGCGCGCGCACGCCGCGGAAGCTCCCGCTCCTCGCCAGTTCCTCAAGCACGGCCTCCACCGGGATGTGCTTGTTCCGAATGGACGCCTTTGCCGGATGATGGGCCGAATCAACGACGATGAAATTTTTCCAGTCGCTCTTCATGGCGTCTCCCTTCTGCCGGGTGCGCTTTGCTGCGTGCGCGGTCCCGCGCCGTCAGGGTCTGCGGTGATCTCTCTGTTCCTGAACTCCTTCTGCAGCCCCGCGATTCCTGATTCCAGAATAGTAAAATGCGCCTGCCCTGTCAATGGCATCCTTAGTATTACTGGACTGATGGGCGCTATTATTTTCTGGACAGGCGCTTCGACAATCAGTAAAATGGCGGAAAGTAACAATTTCTTGCAGCTGCGGGGCGAGCGAATGAACGACAAATGCCGGAATGTGGAATGCAGGCATTCCAATTATTGCCAGGACAGCGTCAATTGCATTGATGTGACGTCGGACACGAAAAAAGCGATCGCAAATAATGTGGCGCGCATATCCTGCACCAACTATGCACTGGTCTCCTTTTCGAGCCTTCTCGAGTCGAACGGCCGGCTGCTGGAAAAGCATGTCCACGATGAGCAGATGTCAAAGGGCTATGACCGCTGCTTCCGGGCCCCCTATTAACCCTGTCTTGGAAGCATGCCTGCCTCCTTGTGCATGCAA
>JBBIHD010000125.1:0-6823 GCA_037447195.1 Nitrospirota bacterium
GCCTTTTCAGGGTTTATCCGCTTTTTCCGTGTCCCAACTGCCGTTTTTAGGATAATGGATGTCCGCCCTCCAAGAGCACGAGAGACGATGGATGTCCGCTCGCTTGGAAACAGGACGTAAAGACCCATTCGTCCCTCGTCCTTCATCCCTCGTCCTTCCGTCTTTTCGCCCTCGGATGGGCCTTGTCATAGGCTTCCATCAGCATGTCGAGGTTCAGGTGCGTGTAGCGCTGGGTGGTCGAGAGGCTCGCGTGGCCCAGCAGTTCCTGGAGGGCCCGCAGGTCGGCCCCGGATTCGAGCATGTGCGTGGCAAAGCTGTGGCGCAGCGTGTGCGGACTTGCTTTTCCGGCCAAAGCCAGCTTTTTTCGATAGTTTTCAACAATACGCTGAACGGTCCGGGCTGTCAAGCGTTTTCCTGATGGATTGGTGAACAAGGCCGGCGTTGAAGCACCGGACCGGGCCGCGAGATAGGCGTCGATGGATTCGAGGGCCCGCGCGCCGATCGGAACGATGCGTTCCTTGCGCCCCTTGCCGCGGATGCGCACCAGGCGGTCGCGGCGGTCGATGTCCTCCTGGTTTATGCCCACAAGTTCGCTTGCGCGAATGCCCGTGGAGTAGAGCGTCTCGAGCACGGCGCAGTCCCGCAGGTCCGGCGCTTCGGCCGACGCAGGCGCGTCCATCAGGCGCCGGGCATCGTCAACGGTCAGTACGGCAGGCAGGCGCTTCTCGCGCCGCGGCGTGGCGACCAGCCGCGCCGGGTTTGCGTCCAGCAGGCCTTCGCGGTTCAGGTACCGGAAAAAGGCCCGGATGGCCGAGAGCTTCCTGGCTATGGATGTCTTCTTTATCTTCTGCGAAAGCAGATGGGCGACGAACTGGCGCAGGACCTGGTGGTCAACAGCGGCCAGGTCCTTCCCGTCGAGAAAAGCGAAGAGCTGCTCCAGGTCCGAGAGGTAGCTCCGCTCGGTATGGGGTGAGATGTTCTTTCCGTGCCTGAGGTGGTTGAGGAAGTCGAAGATGTACTTCCGCATGACCTTACTTTAGCCGAAGCAGGGGCCTTTTGCAAGAAAGAAGCGCCGGGAAGGAAGAGGGACGAGAGGCGAGGGAAGATGGAAGAGACAAGAGACAAGAGACGCAGTCCGCTGATCGCTGCTACAGTGCTTCCCAGGGATAGCCCACGATGATCGTGGCCTCAACGCCTTCCCTGCCTGTAGCGAGATCCGCCCGGAACACGATGCCTGACGCTGTTACCATCCTGAGCCCTGCGCCGTAGGAAGAGCGCCAGATCCTGCCCAAGTCATCCCGCTTGTCCGCCACGGTTCCCGCCTCGTAGAAGAAGGCTGCCTGCCAGACGGTCCTGATGTCCTTCATGATGACGATATCGAAGGGATGCCGTTCCTCGGTGAGGTTCCACCGGAACTCGGCGCCGTAGAACAGCGCATGGGCGGCGGTGAACCGGTCATGGGGATAGGAGCGCAGCCTGCTCGTGCCGCCCAGGGAGCCCACCGTGCCATAGGTGTTGGCAGTAACGATATTGTTGACGACCTTCCAGCACTCGGTTCGATCCGGCTCTGCAAGAGAATTGCAATTAAGCCCCTCCTGAAGATCCACTGCAGACGGATCGAGTTCCCCCTGCCTCGTGACATGGGCGTCGGACCGGAAGGCGTTCAGGGCCAGCGTGCTCCTCCGGCCCAGGGGAAGATACGCGGTGGCATTGTATTCCATGAAGTAGTAGTCGGCATTATTGTCATTCTTCGGCGGGGAATACCACCGGCTGATCTCGAGCCGCGCGCCTTTCCGCGGGTCGGCATAATCATCGGTAAGGTCGATGCGGGACCCCACTGCCGTTATCCGGTTCCGGTTCACCTGGGGGTCGGTGACTGCAAGGATCTCGTTGCCCTCATTGTCCAGCAGCCGCTCTAGGCTGGAAGCGAAGGTATAGGCGCCGCCGAACAGTTCGATCCGGCGCTCCAGGAAGGTTGCCGTGAGCCTGCTTGCGAGGAAGTCCACGCTGCCAAGCTCGAGATAGGAAAAGTCATGCTTGTCCGTGTTCATGCCGCGCTGGCCGTAGCTTGTGATCGTGGCCGTTGAGAACCGCTCGTAGGTCACGTCCAGGACCAGCCTTTCGGACAGGATATGCATGTCCTTGGTAACGAGCCCGCCTCCCTTCATGTCGCCGGTCAGTCCGAAGCCCAGCAGGTCCATGTAAGTTCCTCCCACGTTCATGGCAGCGCCGATGAGAGCGAGACCGTCGCCGATGCCGGGCAGGCTGTAGGGCATGGGAAAGATATAGTAGCCCAGGTCTTTTTCGAACTGGGGCTTGCGCCGCTCCGGGACGGAAAAGGCGTCAGCGGAGACCGGGAAAAGGAGCGCGAGAGTAAGCAGACAAACAGCGATGCGAGTCAGGTTCATGCAGACTCCTTGTTCTGCGAAAGATGGAAGTCTATTTCTCCTTCGCGAGATTTGAGAATTGCGTGAAAGAGTAGTATAAATTGCAGGCAGATGCAAGCCGAAAAAGGCTGATAATCCATCCAGAGGTGTTGACAGGGAGAATTCAGGACTATATACTTTGGGTACACGTTTTTAAATTTACACCACGCTTGTATAGGGAGTCCTGGGGGAGTTCGGCGGTTGTATATGTTTGTTTTGCTGAGATTTTCTACTGTTCTATTCTTTCTGGCCCTCAACGCCTGTGCTGCCCCCAAGGCCCCCATACCCACCGCAGCAGACCCTTTCACCCCCGTTGCAGTTCTTCTGGCGCCAGCCCCTTCAGACAGCGCAGCCGATGTGCCGATGGAAGGACCCGAGGAAGGGTTCACCGCCGCCATGAACGCCTTCAGGGCCGGCGACATGGAGAAGGCCCGGCTCGCGGCGCTCCAGGTGATGGACCAGTTCCCGAAGACGCCCTGGGCGCGGCGCGCGCTTTTCCTGCTCGGCAGGGTCTTCATTGCCCAGGACAAGGCAGGCATGGCCGAGGCGGTGATGGTTCGCGTGGCTGCTGAATATGCCGAGCTGGCCGACTACGGGTTCTACCTGCTCGCCGAGTATCATCAATCAGGCGGCCGTCCTGCTGAAGCGGCGAAGCATTACCGCAAAATATCGGAGAGCTATCCCGAGAGCTTCTGGCTTGTGCGGTCGCGGATCAGGCTGGGGCAGTCGCTTTTCGACGCTGCCGTCTATTCCCAGGCGGCCGAGGCCTTTGAGCATTTTTTAAAAGCGCATCCCCGTTCCGACAGCTGTCCTGATGCGGGCGTCGGGCTGGGCCGGTCCCTGGCTGCGGCGGGAAAGCCGGACCAGGCCGCCCGGGCCTATGTTGACCTCTATGTGCGCTACCCGGGAAGCCCCACGGACGAAGAGGTCGAGAAGGCGCTTGCCGAGCTGAAACAGAAGGGCGCGGCCGTGCCGGAGCTGACGGCCGAAGAGCTGTATGAGCGGGCAAAGAACCTGATAAAGGCGAAGCAGTACGATAAGGCGCTTCGCTCCTTTGAGCTGGTCCTCGAACGGGACCCGGAGCATCCGCGAAAGGCCGATGTGCTGCTGCGGTCCGGCATCGCGCTGTTCCACCTGGGCAGGCGTTCGGAAGCGGCCGCCGCCCTCGAAGGCATGGCCAATGGGAGCAAGAACGAGCCGGGCAGCGCAGAGGCGCTCAAGTGGCTTGCCCGGTCCTACAGCAGGCTGGGAAAGCGCGAGGAGGCCGTGGGCTCCTATCTGCGGCTGATCGCCAATTATCCTGATCATGATTTCGCCGACGAAGCACTTTACCTGGTGGGCAACATATACCGCGACGCCAGGGACACGAAAAAGGCGCTCCGGTTCTATGATCAGCTCGTTGCGGACTTTCCCCGCAGCAAGTTCGCCGACAGCGCCCTGTGGTGGAAGGCATGGACCTACTACACCTCGGGAGACTACACCCGGACCATCCAGACCCTTGACCGGCTGATCACGCTGTACCCCAAGTCCTTCCTGGTCTACCAGGCCCGCTACTGGCAGGGCCGGTCCGCGGAGCGGGCAGGCGACGCAGGGCAGGCAGCAGGACACTATCGCTGGGTGCTCGACCGGGCGCCGTACAGTTACTACGGCTACCGGGCCGCCGAACGTCTGGCCGGCAGGGACCTGCCGGCGCAGGCAGCGCGGGCCACAGTACTGCCTGCGCAGGCATCGGGGAACGCCGACGGCTCCGCACAGGAAGACCCGGCCGACTTCCCCGATCCTGACGGCCCGCCGGTCTGGACCGAAGAGGCCGTGCGCGCACTGTCATCGCACCCCGCCTTCCGGAAGGCCTTGGAGCTGATGTACCTCGACATGAAGAACGATGCCGCTGCCGAGCTCTGGGCGCTGAAGGACCGGGTGCCGCGCAAGCAGGGAATGCTGCTGGGTCTGAGCAAGACCTTCTTCGAGCTGGGCGACTACCACCGGTCGCTGCTGCTGGTGCTGCGCAACTATACACGCTATCTCGACGGTTCAGCAGGGGATACGCCGGCCGATTTCTGGCTCCTCGCCTATCCCCTCGGGCATTGGGAGGCGATCCAGTCCTACGCCAAGCAATATAATCAGGACCCCTTTTTCGTGGCTGCCATCATCCGCCAGGAAAGCATGTTCCAGGCCGATGCCCTGTCGCCGGCCGGAGCGCGCGGTGTGATGCAGGTGATGCCTGCCACGGGCGAGTGGGTGGCCCAGATGGTCCGGATGAAGGATTACTCCCACCGGAAGCTCTTCGATACGGACACGAGCATCCACATCGGCACGTGGTATATCAGCTATCTGATGAGGCGCTTCAAGGGCGACCCGTTGATCGTCGCCGCTTCGTACAATGCCGGGCCGGCGGCCGTGGCGTCGTGGCTCGAAAAGAACGGGAAGGACTTTGAGCGCGACGAGTTCGTCGAATCCATCCCCTTTACCGAGACGCGGTGGTATGTGAAGAAAGTGCTCCAGAACTACCGGGAGTACCGCCGGGTCTACGGTTCGCAGGAAAAGAGCGGCGGTGGCGCGAAAGACCGGATGAGCAGCTCGCAGTTCAGGATATCCAAGCCGGCGACCCGGGCCCATTGATCTGCTGAGCGGTCTGCGGCACAGAGAAGGGGGCGAGCAGGAACCCCGATATCCTGTCCGCCCTGTTCCCGCCGCCGCGGCCTTGCTTCGCTCAGCGCCTCTCCGGCGCTGAAAAAGGCCTTGCAACCTGCAGGGCCCCTGCTATACAATGAACCGCAAAACAGCAGATGGGCAACGGAGGAACGGCGTTCCTCTGAGATCCGAGCTTATGCGATTCATCCTGAAAAAAGCATCTAGCCGCGAATGACGCGAATTTTCAAAAAATTGAACCACGTACGAGTTACCTGGCCCGCATAAAACGGAATTGAAACTGGTGGATCATCAGAAAGATAAGACGCTTTCGTTTTGTCAGTCTTTAACCGTGTTCATCCGTGGTTCAGCTGCCGTTATTAGACAGGGGATTTGATCAGCTTCAGGCAGCTTTTTCAGGACATAACAGGATCGGGCCAATCGCCATGACTACTCAAAAGGACCTGGCCGCCGCGCTCACAGAGCTCGAGAAGCGGGTGACGAAGATCGTGGCGGAGAACAGGCAGCAGAAAAAGCGCATCCGCGAGCTGGAGCAGGAGCGGGCATCGGTGCAGCGCGAGGCCCTCTCGCTCCAGCATGTGCAGGGTCTGCGCATGCGCCTCAGGGAAAAAGTGGAAAAGCTGCTCAAAACGCTCGAAGCCCTGCCCTGACCTCGCGGGACGGTGCATGATCATGTCCACGCATGCCCTGCCTGGCCTCTCCCGTCGATGACGATCTCTATGGACCGAAGCGACAGCATCTATAAGGAGATACTCGACAACCTCTACGACGGCGTCTATTTCGTCGATGAGAACCGGGTGATCACCTACTGGAACAAGGGCGCTGAGCGGATCACGGGATATTCCTCCGCCGAGGTCCTGGGCAAGAGGTGCGCGGACAATATTCTCGTTCACGTGGACCACGAGGGGAACGTGCTCTGCCAGGGGATCTGCCCGGTGGGCGAGTCCCTTGCAGACGGCACGCACCGGAGCACCGAAGTGTACCTGCACCACCGGGAAGGCCACCGCGTGCCTGTTTCGGTCCGGGTCGCGCCGATCCGAGACCAGCAGGGCAGGGTCATGGGCGCCGTGGAGGTCTTTTCCGACAACACGCCCCAGGCCGCGGCCCTGCAGCGGCTCGAGGAAGCGGAGCGGATGGCCTACGTGGACCCGCTTACGGGCCTGGCCAACCGGCGATACGCCGAGGTCATCCTGAGGGCGCGGCACGAGGAAATGGAGCGCTATGGCTGGATCTTCGGCGTGCTCTTCGCCGATATCGACCGGTTCAAGACGATCAACGACCAGTACGGTCACGCTACGGGCGACGACGTGCTGAAAATGGTCGCCAGGACGCTGGCGAACAGCATGCGGTCCTTTGATCTCGTGAGCCGCTGGGGCGGAGAGGAATTCCTCGCCATCATCGCAAACGTGGACCGGGAAGAGCTGGCCGCCACGGCGAACCGGTTCCGGGCGCTCGTGGAGCAGTCGCACCTCCTGGTCCGGCAGGACCTGCGCGTCACGATCTCCGTAGGCGCCACGCTTGCCCGGCCGGAAGACAGTATTGACGGCCTTCTGGCCCGTGCGGATTCGCTCATGTATCAGAGCAAGTCCGGCGGCAGGAACCGGGCCACCCTGGGGTGATGTGTAAGTACGGAAGGATGAAGAGCGGTTGGACGCGGATGGACACTAATAAAAGTTAAATCGAAAGCTTAAGGCAGGAGCAGTTGGACGCGGATAGAGTCTGATCTGCGCGGATAAGGCAAGGCAGAG
>JBBIHD010000126.1:0-6789 GCA_037447195.1 Nitrospirota bacterium
AATAGCGCAAAATGAACCTGTGCTCTTCTAGCGCATGACGCTGGTGACGGGGGACATCGCCGTTGCCGCCGAGCTTGAGCGCAGGCAGATACCGTTTCTCGAAGAGTGGAGCTATCTCAGCGCAGAGGACATAGAGCGCAACTGGAATGAAGCGCACGATCTGACCGCGATGTGGTGGCAAGACGGCTTTGCAGGCTGCGGGGATATGAGTTATGAATCTTTTTCCCTCGCCGACGCCGCCCAGGAGATGTTCATCACGCCTTTTGAAGCGGGCCTGAACGCTCGCACCGTTTACGGACGGTTATTACGCGAGCATGCGCCTGATCACCTGTTCGGCTATTTTTTGCCCCCTGTAGCCGTGACCCGCGGAGGGCCGCTCCCCGCGGAACGAGCAGTCGCCTCCATTGCCCAGGCAGTCCTGTTCTGGACAGCCGAACAACGCGGCATCCCGGTCACGCGCAATCGGCAGACGCATCCGTTATCGAACGCCATGCGGGCGAGAAGCACGGCATCTCGTTCGGCGAAACGAACAGGGAATGTGCCTGAAATCGCTCCGATTCCCTTGTCATCAAGAGATCACGGCAGGACCGTGGTCATCATTCAGCCCGGAATGCCGAACAGGGAGTATGAAGCTCTCGTCCGGCGCTTTCAGAAGGAATCCGGCTGGAATCTGGTTTCCCTGTCGAACATCGATTTCGCCGCCGGTCCGTTCGCAGAGCATCATCATCAACAGACACTACAACGCCTTGACCGCGCATGGCGCTCCTTCGAATCTACTCAGCAAAGCTATACAGGCGCCTATCCGGAGCTTTTTGCCAACAGCCATTTGCGCTTTCAATTCCGCCAGGTCTGGGAGGAGCTGGCAGGCGCTGTGCGCCGCGGAACGTGGTTTTCGGCGTTTCTTGACGCCGTAACCCCTTCGCTCATCGTGCTGGGCCACGATTCCTTCGTCAATGAGCGCGTCTTTGTCAAGCTTGCCCGCAGCAGGAAGGTTCCGACCGCGGCGTTGCTGCACGGCGGATTTTCCCCTGTCGGCGGCTTTCGCGCCATTGCGGGTGATGCGGATTACATACTGGTGTGGAATGACATCGATATTGAACTGATGACATCCTTCGGCGTCGACCGGCGGCGGCTGTCAAAGGTCGGCGCAATCCGCTACAGCACGGAACCGGGATCGCGCGATAGTAATCGGGGCTGTCTTGTGGGATCGAACCGGATGGAGGAGGCGAGAACGACGCTGTCCCTGCCTGCGCAGAAGCAGGTGGTGACGCTGCTGACGGGCGCCGTAAATACGGGTCTTTCCGCGCCCGCTGCGGACCCTCCAGTGCACCGGACCACCATGCGGGCATTTTGCGCCATGGCCGCGCGGATATATCGTTCGTCATCAAACCGCATCCCACCTATGATCATTTTGAGTTCTACCGTCGGCTAGTTCGGACGGGACCGGCAAATCTTCACTTCCTTGAAGACGCGGCGCTCGATGTTGTTATAGAGGCAAGTGATATCTGCCTCCTGGCCAATTATTGCACCACCGCTGCGCTGGAGGTCATGATTGCGGGTGTGCCGCTGGTATTCATCACGGAAGGGATATATAAGGTCCCGAGCCGGAGACCATCCCTTCCTGCCCACGGAGCGCTCGTTCTCGCGTCCATGCCGGATTTCGAGGCGGTCTTGCCCCGGCTTCTGGAGCAGAGTGAGTATGGGGAGCATGCCGCGACGCTCATGAAAGAAGCACTATCGATGGTCCTCGACCATGGCGACAGGCCGGCAACGGAACGGGCCTTTGCCGAGCTCGACCGCATCGCCTCTGCCGGCAATTCCAGAGGACCCGATTGTGCGAGCGATTCATCGAACGGGGAGGAAGCCGTTTTTACGAGAGCGTTGGCCGGCCTGCTTTCGCTGGCGCGCTCGAAGGAAGATGAGACCGCGGTGCTCCTTGCATTTGACACATGGTTGCGTTCAACAGGGGATGCCGCTTTCGCGGACGACCGCCGCGAACAGTCGTTTATCAGCCTCTCTTATGCCCTGGCCTCATCGGATCGTACGCCCCGGCAGGTGAGGCGCATAGTACTCGCCCTGCACGGCCAGTGTGTCACCAATGGCCTGGCCCGGGGCGGTGGCCAGTCTTACAATCCGGCGCATGTCTATGCCCTGGAAATCGTCAGAAGCGTATACTCCCGCAGCTATGGGAGAGCGGTATGGTTTACCGCCTATTTGCTGGCGGGTCACATCGGTGGTTCGGCCACCCTTTCCCGGCCGCTTGCCAAATTAGTATCGAGACGTATTACAAGAATAATCAGATACCGCATTCGCAGACGCTTGCTGCGCGCGCCAGCATCGCAGCCATGCGTTCCGTGAGAAGGCCTTGCCGGGCGTTCTCTGCCGCGAACGACGGTCTTCCTGAAAGGGCGCAGGCTCATGATGAAAACGGGACCAATGATCATCACCCTCAGTACCATCCGGAATGAAGCGGATATTCTGGAGGCGTTCGTACGCTATCATCTGCAGATCGTTGACCGGATGATCATCGTTGATCACCGGAGCGCCGATGATACTTCGTCCATCCTCGCCGCGCTGCAGGCCGAGGGCCTTCCCCTTGAAGTGCATCGGGAGGAGGGGCTTGCCCTGCAGCAGGGCGCCATTCTGACCCGCCGCATGAAAGCCGCCCTGCGGGAGCATGGCGCCGCATGGTTCCTGCCCCTGGACGCCGACGAGTTCATTGTTTCTGGGCCGGGAAAGAGCGTCCGCGACGTGGTGAAGGGGCTGCCTTCTGACCGTGTCGTCAAGATACCGTGGAAAACCTATGTGCCGACGGCGGCCGATGATCCACGGCAGCCCAACGTCCTGAAGCGCATCCGGAGCCGCAGGGCCGTTGAGATGCCTCTTTACTATAAGGTGCTGGTGCCCCGGAAGACGGCCGAGCGGAACGATGCCTTGGTCGCTCCGGGAAGCCACGCCGTGGTCAGGAACGCAGGCAAGCAGAAAGAACTGCCCTCAGTCACAACGGACCAGCTTGCGCTCGCCCATTTCCCGGTCCGTTCGTCAGACCAGATCACCACCAAAGCCTTTGTCGGCTGGCTTGCCTGCCTCGCCAAACCCAACAGGGAGCCGACGGAGAATCATCACTTGAAGAAGCTCTACGACGGCTTCAAGAGCGGCACGGTTGTTTCGGCGGAAGAAATAGGACAGCTGGCGATGCAGTATGCCTCGGACGCGCCGGCTTCGCAGCAGCAGCTCATTCATGATCCGCTGCTGCCGCCGGCAGGAGAATTCGAACTTCGCTATACAACGGGATATGGATGCAGGCCCGTGGCCGTTCTGGCCGAAATAGCGGAGGAGTTCGCGGCAGAGGTGGCTTTTCTGCGAAGAACATCGGCTAGTGGCAATATTTCATTGCTCAGTATCGGTCGGCAATGGTTCAAGTCAATCAAGAAATGACCATGAGTCACCCATTTGAAGGCACCCTGTCAAAGGGAAAAGCCTACCTTGTGACGAGAAAATGTGAAATTTGCTCTTCGATGGCTGTTTTAGTTATCGTTCACTTTACCATTGCCGCAATTTCAGTCGGGTTACGTTATCAGTTCTTACTGTTTGCCGCTTTTCTTGTTTCCTTTGCCCTTGACCTTGTCGTTGCTGAGCCACCTGCTCGACGCCTTGAGGCAGTAGGAAACGTAGTTGTCTACCTTGGCAAATCAGGTCATAGGTCCGGTCTCCAGCTTGATGGTGAGCGCCAGTATCTTCCTGATCCCGAATACTGAGAGCAGATTCGTATAGGGAGGTTTAAGCTTCACCTTGCCGAGGAAGACGGCCTCGATCTCGTTGATCTGGGCCGTAAGAAAGCCGATGGACTTTTTGCTGACGTTCCCGGCCATGGCGAGATACTCGTTTTCCGAAAGATACGGCACCACTGGATCGTCGATGAGCGACTTCACAGCGCTTGTTTTGAGTTTGAAGCCGTTGTTGACGATCCTTGTGATTTCTATTTATGCGGCTTGAAAACATTGAGTATCTTTTCGGACTCGTTTGGCAGCTTTTTCTGAATACAGACTTGCCGTTTTCATCCGTATGTCGATATACGAATTGGTTGAATGCAGATCGAAACTCGTGTACAATTTCATACAGCACTTCCTATGTTAAATGGGCTCTTCCCTAAGAAGCATACCAGCGAGTTTACGCGTCCTGGTATGCTGTGGTGCCTTCGTGATGATTATCAGGACTTGGGAGCACATCCGATAGGTTGGCCCCCATACCTCATCGGATACAATAGTGTCTATAGCGTTTCAGCGGTTAGAAAGGTCGGGCACTATGGAAAACTATTCAGGACTAATGCCGAAGGTGTCCATCTTTCAGAAGCTCTATTGCATCCAGGCTACCCGCTGAAATATGCTCCCAAGGCTAAAGTATAGCCTCTAAATACAGACACATACAAAAGTGTTATGACGGCATCTTGGAGAAATCGCTATTTTGGTTTTCCATTGACTTTTATTTGGCTTCTTAAAAAAGACTTGAACGTCATACCAGGATGGACAGGAAGCACATACTGTCAGATATAGTAAATAAACGATGGTCGATTCTGCAACTGAGTTTCATTTGCCCGTTTCCGTTAATTCATGAAGTATCTTCAGATGTTGGTTAACAATTTGCGGAGTCCATCAGGAAAATATTCCGCCGCGCTGAGCTCGCATGAGTTTCTGAAATCAGTGTTATGATCATCACCGGGAATGAAGCAGGCAAGCCAAGGAGATGCGCCCGCTCATCGATACCATGCACGTATTGGGGGAGCGGTGGATGCCGGAAAAGTGGCCGCGTTGTCGGCATTACCAGGTAAGGAAGGCATAGGGAGACGCGGAGGAAGAATGCAGACTGCGGCAATAAAGAAGCGGCTCTGGACCGTGTACGGCTCGCAGGAGCATCCCGCCGAGTGGGACGGGAACGTCTTCGGCGGAGGCAAGATCAGCCAGCGGTTCTGGGAGTATCTCATGGCCGTTGAGATGCTGGAGCTGGCGCCTGACTCCGTTGTATTGGATATCGGGGGCGGGAAGGGGTTCTTCGCGAAGCTGATCGCGCACTTTGTCAAGAAGGTGATCATCCTGGACGAAGACCAGTCTGATGATGCCGCCCGGATTCCCAATGTAGCGTGTATAAAGCAGCTTGCAACAGCCCAGTCGCTCCCCGCGGTCATTACAAAAGAGATCACGCATATTTCGTGCATTTCGGTCTTTGAGCATGTTCCGGAGAATGTCCGCGATGAGATCATAGGGTCCGTTGACCGGCATTTCAGCGGTACGGCCTTTGTCGCGACCTTCGAGTTCCATCCCCTGATCCATTATTTCGAGCACCAGTTGACCACCCGGACCATGAACCGGATGGTTTCCGGTTTCACGCGCTTCTATCCCGATCGCATCGAATCAAGCCCGCTGCGGTGTGAAAATGCTTTTGGGAAGGCCACCACGCCCTTTAACAGCAGAAAGAAGCAGCATATCGGCATGTGGTATCCTCTGGCGATCAGGTTCCTGCCGATGGGGTAGCAGCAACATCGCAGAGGGCAGAGGGCAGAGCGCATAGAGAAAGTCAGCTGATGGCTGATAACTGATAGCTGATTGCTCATAGCCGCCAACTGACCGCTGATCACTGACCGCCAAACATGAAGACCGACAACAAGCATGCTGCAAAGCGCTCTATTCTCATCATGACCTTCGGGGCCAGGGGGATAGGGGACCACGTTTCCTGCACATCCTTTGTCAGGAACCTTGCCCGGAACCGTCCCGATGCTGCCATTGATGTTGGGGTCTTCAGCCCCGTCGGCGCCGAAATATTCAAACATGATCCCCATGTCAGGAATATCCATCTCCTGGATATGGACTACCTGAAATTCGGCGGTGCCCATGGTTTCCGCCAGAAGATGCGGTTCATCAGCCGCTTTCGGACGATGCGGTACGATACCATCTATGTCCTCGGCACGAAGTTCCGGCATGCCCTATTCGCCTTCCTGGCCGGCGCGCGCAACCGCGTAGGGTACGCGAACCATCGCCGCGGCTTTTTGCTCACCACGACGGGCCTGGAGCCCGTTCACAAGAACCTTGCAGAGCGTTTTCTTGACCTGCTGGTCCTTGACGGCCTGAATGTGTATGATCCCTGGATCGAGCTTCACCTCTCTGATGCGGAGCGGAACACCGTTAACAGGCTCTTTGCCGAACAGGGGATCCGTCCGGATGAACAGGTGATCGCGCTCGCCCCCTTTGCCGCTGATATGCGCAGGACCTGGGGTCTCCAGCGGTTCTGGCAGGTTGCCGCTCACTATGCGAACAAAGGCGCCAAAGTGCTGCTGCTCGGCTCCCCCCAGGACCGGGCTGTCCTGGAACGGCATCCTCCCCCGGTGAACGCAGCTTTCATTGATCTCGTGGGCAGCCTGAGCGTTCTCGAAACAGCCGCTGTCATCCAAAAAAGCTCGCTGTTCCTCGGGAACGACAGCGGCCTGGGCCACATTGCCGGCGCTGTCGGCGCCAGAACGCTGATCCTCGGCTATCATGTTACGCGCGAATGGTATCCGCTGGCGCCGTCGGTCAGGACGATCATCAAGGACGCCTGTCCTGCCTGCCATGTAGGAGACTGCTACGCCAGGAGCGGGGGAGATCCTGCCTGCTTCTCGAGCATTGCCGCGGAAGAGGTTGTGAGCGAAATAGATGCCATGCTGCAGGCATCATCCCTTTCAGGTGAGATGCGATGAAGATCCTCGTTACCGGCGGGGCAGGGTACATAGGCAGCCACGTGGTGAAGCAGCTCGGCGAG
>JBBIHD010000127.1:0-6773 GCA_037447195.1 Nitrospirota bacterium
GAAATACGGGACAGAAGAGTCGCCCACTGATGAACGGCAGTAGGAGCAGGCTGTGGGAAGGAAGAAGTTGAGAACGCGGTGAAGGAGATGCATACTTGTTTGACGGCTGGAAGAACGCAGCACAGGAACAGTCCCCTTTGATTCCAGCGGAACGGCCCCTCTCTGGCATCCTCGGCCGCCTACGTTTGTATGAGGCTGGTTCCCGTCATCTCTGCGGGCGTTGCAATGCCCATGGCATCCAGCACGGTCGGCGCGACATCTGCAAGAAAACCGCCGCTCCTGAGCTTCTGCTTCCTGCCGACCAGGATAAAGGGCACCGGGTCCGTAGTATGGGCCGTATGGACCTGGCCGCGGGCATCGTCCTGCATGACCTCAAGATTCCCGTGGTCCGCCGTGATCATCACCGTCATCCCCGATTCCCCGGCCGCCTGCAGGATGCGGCCGAGGCATTCATCGAGCACTTCCACGGCCCTGATCGCCGCAGCGATCACGCCCGTATGGCCGACCATGTCGGGATTGGCGAAGTTCACCAGGATGAAGCCGTATTGCTTCGAGCGGATATGGGTCTCGAGCTCCGCCGTGATCTGCCGGGCGCTCATCTCCGGCTTCAGGTCATAGGTGGCGACATCGCGGGGCGACGGTATCAGCACCCGGTCCTCGAGCGGAAAGGGCGGCTCCTCGCCGCCGTTGAAAAAAAAGGTCACGTGGGCGTACTTTTCCGTCTCTGCTATGCGCAGCTGCCGGATCGCCTCCCGGCTCAGCACGTCACCCAGGATGTTGGTCAGCCGCACAGGCGGGAAGGCGACAGGCAGGCCGAAGGTATCGTCATAGGAGGTGAGGCATACAAAGGACGACAGCTTTGGCACGGTCCTGCGCTTGAATCCTGTGAACTCCTCTGCCGTAACTGCCTGGGTGATCTCGCGCGCGCGGTCTGACCGGAAATTGCAGAACACGACGGCGTCGCCGTCGCGGAGCGTGGCGAGGGGCCGGTTGGAGCGCTGGTCAAGGATGACGGCGGGCAGCAGGAACTCGTCGGTCTTGCCGAACTCATAGCTCTGCTTCACTGCTTCGGCTGCGGAATATTTTCTGATGCCGTCGCCCTGCACCAGCACATCATAGGCCTTCTGGACCCGCTCCCAGCGCTTGTCGCGGTCCATGGCATAGTACCTGCCCGAGACCGTGGCGATCCTGCCAATGCCGGTCCTGGCGAAGTGGTCTTCAAGTTCCTTGATATATTCGAGGGCGCTGGAAGGAGGCGTGTCGCGGCCGTCCAGGAAGGCGTGGAAGAAAACCTTCGTGAGACCCTGGGCCTTGGCCAGGTCAACCATGGCGAAGAGGTGGTCCATGCGGCTGTGCACGCCGCCGTCCGAGAGCAGGCCCATGAGATGGAGTGCCGCGCCCGACTCTTTCACCGACTGCATGGCCTTCAACAGCACAGGATTGGTGAAGAAGTCGCCGTCGCGGATCGCCTTGCTGATGCGCGTCGAATCCTGATAGACCACTCTGCCAGCGCCGAGGTTCAGATGGCCCACCTCGGAATTGCCCATCTGGCCGTCAGGCAGTCCAACGGCCTCTCCCGAACAAGCCAGCAGCGTATGGGGATTGTTCTTCAGAAGTTCAGAATAGACCGGGGTGCGCGCCTGGGCAATGGCATTTCCTTCGGACTTCTCGTTGTGACCCCATCCGTCCAGAACGACCAGCAGCACCGGATTATCGTACATGAAGACTCCTTGATCCTGACCCGGTTGAACCGGAACCACAGGGGGGGAATGATGACGCAGGCCTAACAGGTCTTTTCGAGGTTCACCCCGAAGGTGTTCCACTTGCCGCAGTTCTGGCAGCGCCCCGTCCATTCCATCGTCTTGTGCTCGCAGTTCGAGCAGACGTAGGGAATGAGGACCTGCTTCCGGAAACCCAGGGCCTTTTTGAACTCCGTGGCAGCAAGCCCCAGGGAGCCGCGCCGCAGATAGATGTTGCCCAGCAGCTTGTGCACGTCCGGAAGCTCCCGGTCGCCCCAGTCGACCGTAGAAAGGATGTCAAAGGCCTCGTCGATCATTTCGAGGCGGTAGTAGAGTTTGCCCAGAAAGAATTTGAGCGTGCTGTTCTGGGGCTCCTTGCTCAGCGCCTGAGAATACAGATCGATGGCCCGGTTGGGTTCTCCTTGCTTCAGGTGGAAATCCTCGAGACGGTGCAGCAGCACGATGGACGAGGTCATTTTGTAGGCCTTTTCCCACAGGTCCCCCGCGTCAGAGGGCTTGCCTTCCTCCACGTAGACCTCTCCCAGACCCAGGTATGCGGGGATGAAGTCCCGGTCAAGTTTGATCACGCCCCGGAAGAGCTTCTTTGCCCGCTCCAGATCGCCGATCTCAAGGAGCGACCGGCCGAACTCGTACTTGAAGCCGACGAGCTTGCGCTGTTCAACCTCCTGGTCCGACGGCGCCAGCGCGTTCGAAAGGAGCTGCCGCTGCGCCTCATAGAGGTCTTCCCAGCGGTTCATGGCATGATACATATCCCGCAGCTTGATAAGGGCCGTGAGGTTCGTCTGGTCCTTCGACAGGATATCCTTGTACATCTTGATGGCGTCGTCGTAGCGTTTTGCCTCTTCGTAATCGGCGGCAAGGGAGAACATCACTTCCTGGTTGCTGCTGTCGAGGCTCAGGGCTTTCTGGTGCAGGCGGATCGCTTCGGAAAAGTTCTTCTGGCGCAGCTGGGAGATGCCGAGCCGCAGCAGCGTGTCCACATGGTTCGAATTGATGGTCAGGACCTTCTGGAAATAGGTGGTCGCCTCGGGAGTGCGCTTCGCCAGCAGGGAATTCAGCCCCTTCGTGTAGAGTTCCTGGATCTTGGACTGCTTCTTCAGATCACGCTGCGCCTTCATGCCGTTCAGGAAGCGCCGGATATCGCGGTACAGATACCCGGTGAACACCACGCCGGCGCCGATCAGCAGGGACAGCAGAAAGAAGAACGATTTGGACACCTCATAGGTCTTCGACGGGGTGATGTTGATCGTGATCTTGTCCAGGTTCATCTCCACGAGCAGCACCATGAATACCGAGACGGCGATCACAATGACTGAGACGATAATCCGCATTCATGCTCCCTTTCTCATGAGATACTGAACTGCAATGCCCGTTGCCCTGCCGCGTTCCGGGTTGATCAGTAGTGGTATGTCTTTCCCGTGATGATCGTGAAGGCCCGGTACAACTGTTCCAGCAGCGCAAGCCGCGCCATCTCGTGCGTGAAGGTCCACCGCGACATGGCAACGACCTTGTCGGCGCGCTCTGTCACGGATCCATCCAGCCCCATGGCCCCGCCGAGAACAAAGACCAGATGCCTCACGCCCGACTCCTGCAGGCCGTTCACGAAATCAGCGAACTCATGGGACGTGAACGACTGGCCCCGTTCGTCCAGGGCAGCCGCGAAAACGCCCGGCGGCAGGGATTTCAGGATGCGCTCCGCCTCTTTCTTCCTGACCACGGGAGCTTCCCGGAGATCACGGATCTTTTCCTCCTTGACCTCCCGGACCTCGACCGCGGCATAGTGGCTGAGATACTTCAGGTATTTCGCGATCCCTTCCTGCAGGAACCGCTCTTTTGTCTTGCCCACGCACAGGACGGTGATCTTCACCTGAGAACGATCGGGCGCCAAGGTTGGCGACGCGCTTTCTTATGCCGGACAGGATGCATCATTGTTTCAGCTTCAGTGTTGACAGCACCGCATCAAGTTCCTTGAGCTCTCCGGGCGAGGTATACGTGATAATGATCGAAAGCGCGTATCCTTTCAGGACGGTCGCATAATACATCTGCTTTACTGTCTTCTTCCCGACCTTCAGGTCTACATCCATGACAGCGAACAGAGCATCGCCCGCTTTTTTTTCGTACACGTCCTTCCGAACGCTCATGGATACCTGGCCGCTCTCCATGGCTTTCCTGGCATGAAAGAGATAATCGCTTCCGCGCTTGATGCCAGGCGCATGAGTGATCTTTTCTGCTATCATCGTAACATTCGGATTGGAATCAACGGCAGCACCCACTGGATGCTTGAACGCCGAGAGAAGAACCACCGAGTTCAATGCAGAAGCATCATAGACGGCTTGCAGCGTCTTATCGCTCCCTGCCATCAGTTTGCCGCCCTGTTCCATCATTGCCTTTTTTTGCTCACTGTCCTGAATGTTCCACGTCGCGGGAATGTTCAGTTCCAGGCCAAAATACGCATTGCGATAGACCGAACCTTCGATAGTGCCGAAATCGAGCTTTGGCTGGCTTTTCATGCATGCAGCCGCGGCCAGGAGCACGACCACTGTTGCAACGATGATCCGATGGTTGATCCGTCTCATTCTCTGTGCCCCTTCTCGCCTGGCGTCATTGCCAGGCCGTACACGAATACATCTTGTTCAGCTTCGCTGCTGCACTGGCAGAGGAACACGGGGCGCATCGCCCCAGAGGCGCTCTATATTATAATAAGCCCGCGTCTGCTCGTCAAAGACATGGACCACCACGTCGCCGACGTCCATGAGCACCCAGTTCGTTTCGTTCTTCCCTTCAATATGCTGGGGCCTTATCCCCGCCCGGGCGAGCGACTCCTCGATTCCGTCGATCACCGCCCCGATCTGCGTGATATTGGCGCAGGAGCAGACCACGAAGTAGTCGGTTATGAAGGTGAGGCCCCGAAGATCAAGGACCTCGATATTGTAGGCTTTCTTTGCGTCCGCGGCCTCGGCGCAGAGCAGAGCGGTCTCGAGTGAATTAAGCATATAACTTGTTCGCAATTATATAGGTTTCCACCGCATCAGGCAAGAGATATTTGATCGTTGCGCCGCGCTTGACCCGCATTCTGATGTCCGTCGACGATATATCGTAATGCGGTATCACTTCGAGGCGGATACTGAACCCCTCGGGCTCCATGACGGCCCGAGTATGTTCGCCGCCATCGAGGGCGGCAAGTTCACTGCCTGAGCCGGCCAGAAAGGGCAGCGCTTCCAGGTCCTGGAACCGGTACCCGGGCCTCGAGAGCACCACGAAGCAGCACATCCTGAGCAGGCGCTCCCAGTCCTTCCAGCTCCGGATCTCGAGGAATGAATCCACTCCCGTGATAAAATACAGCTCCGCGCCGGGGTGCGACTCCTGCAGCTCTTCTATGGTATCTATGGTAAAGGACTTTCCGCCCCGCCTGACCTCGATGTCCGAAGGCCGGAAGCTTCGGCTGCCTGCCACGGCCAGCCGCACCATCTCGAGCCGCTGGGCCGCTGATGGCATGTCTTCCTCGTGCTTGTGAGGCGGGAGAAAGGACGGGATGAACAGCACACGGTCGAGCTTCAACCGGTCACGAACCTCCTCCGCTGCAGCGAGGTGGCCGTAGTGAACGGGATTGAACGTGCCGCCGAGAATGCCGATCTTTTGCGCCATCTATGCTCCTTGATCACCCCGTTCGATGTGAATAGCACTTGGTGCACGACGCATGGCACACGCGGAGGATGATAATCCATATCTCCGCACTCCGAACTCCGCACTCTGCACTATCTTCGTATCTGCCCGCTTCCGAACACGATGAACTTCGTGGAAGTGAGCTCTTCTAGCCCCATGGGCCCCCGGGCATGGATGCGCGTGGTCGAGATGCCGATCTCTGCTCCCAGCCCGAACTCGTATCCGTCGTTCAGGCGCGTCGAGGCGTTCACGAACACGCCGGAAGCATCCACTTCCCGCAGGAACCGCATGGCTGTGCCGTAGTCACGGGTGATGATCGCCTCGGAATGCTGGGACCCATGGCGGGCGATGTGCGCCATGGCGTCGTCGATGCCGTCCACCACTTTTATGTTCAGGATCAGGTCATTGTATTCCGTGTCCCAGTCCTTGTCCGTTGCTGCCGTCGCGTCAGGGACCAGCACCTTCGTCTTGGGGCACCCCCGAAGCTCCACGCCGGCCGACCTGAGCTTTGCCGCCATGGCGGGGAGGAATGATGATGAAAGGTCCTTGTGCACCAGCATGGTCTCCATGGCGTTGCAGGTCCCTGGCCGCTGCACCTTGGCATTGAAGCAGATATCCTCGGCCATTGCCGGGTCAGCGGCGCAGTCAACGTAGGTGTGGCACATGCCCTTGTCGTGCTTGATAACGGGGATCGTGGAGTTCTCGCTCACCATCTTGATCAGCCCCTCGCCGCCCCGGGGGATGATGAGGTCCACGGAGTGGTTCGCTTTCAGCATCTCCATGACGCAGGCGCGGTCGGGATTGTCGATAAAGGTGACCGATCCGTCGGGAATGCCCGCTTCGGTGCCGGCCTGGTTCAGGACCGCAGCGATGGCACTGTTCGAGTGCACCGACTCGGACCCGCCGCGCAGCAGCACGCCGTTGCCGGACTTGAGGCAAAGCGCGGCCGAGTCGGCCGTCACGTTCGGCCGGGACTCGTAGATGATGCCGATCAGCCCGATAGGCACGCGGATCCTGCCCACCTGCATGCCGTTCGGCCTGCGCCACATCTTGAGAACGTCGCCAACGGGATCGGGAAGGGCGGCAACTTCACGCAGACCGTCGGCCATGGCCTTGATGCGCTCGGGCGTGAGCTTCAACCGGTCCAGCATGGCCGCAGACAGGCCCTTTTTCCCGCCTGCGTCGAGGTCTTTCCTGTTCTCAGCGATCAGACGGTCCGTTGCCTTCTCAAGCCCCGCAGCCATTTTGAACAGGGCGTTGTTCTTTATCTCCGTGGATATGTTCGCCAGGAGGCGTGATGCCTGCTTGGCCTTCATCGCCTTGTCGGTCACGTATTGTTTGATGTCCATG
>JBBIHD010000128.1:0-6721 GCA_037447195.1 Nitrospirota bacterium
AATTGACGCGAATGTTCAGAAGCTTGAACCAAATGCACGAGTCACCGAACTGGTGGATCATCAGAAAGATAAGATGCCCTTGTTCTTTCCGTCTTTACCGTGTTCATCCGTGTTCCAACTGCCGTTTTTAGGATTATACGTTTACCGCTTTTTCTTCGCTGTTTTCTTTGCCGCTTTCTTCGCGGCCTTCGGCTTTGTCGGTTTTGGTGCGGCCTTCTTTGCCGCCTTCTTCACGGGTTTTGGAGCGGCCTTTTTTGCCGCTGCCTTTTTGGCAGGTTTCGCCGCGGCTTTCTTCACGGCCTTTGCCGGCACTGCGGCAGGGACAGAGGCGGTTTTCTTGACTGCCACGGCTGTGCTCGGCCGCGGAGCAAGGGATGCATTGCCCTGGCCTGTCGTGGCCCTCGGGATCTGAAGCGGCGCTGCAGGGGCGCGCTTCGGCTCCTGCCGTCCAACGAGCGTGCCGAGAATGTCCCGCTCGCGCACGAGCACCAGGTCCTCGCCGTTGACCTTTACCTCACGGCCTGCATAGCTCTCATAGAGCACTACGTCGCCGGGCTTCACGGTCGTGGCGATGAACTTCCGCTCCTTCTTCTCTTCCTTCTTCTTCCTGCCGCGCTTCTCTTCCTCGTAGGCGCCGGGGCCGATGGCCTCTACCACGCCTTCAGCTGACTTCTTTTTTGCTGAGTCGGGAATATACAGGCCGCCCGCCGTCACCTCGTCCTCGTCGAGCTGCCGGACCACGGCCCAGTCGTGCAGTGGTGTCAGTTTCATAATGTCTTTCCTCCAAGAACGGAATATATCGTTGCCAGATCAAGGAAGCATGGCCTGCCGCTATTCATTCCCTATGCCTTCCTCTTACCCTCTTACCTTCTTACCCTCTAACCTCCCGCCCTTCATTCCGCATTCCGAAATCCGCAATCCGCATTTATCATGCTCTGTTGCAGGGACGGAGCGCTATCCGCTCCCACATGGCCTCATCGAACTCATCGGCGTAGACGTTGACGGGATAATTCTTGCCGCACGACGTGCAGCGTACTGATACGGCCCGTCAGCTGAAATTGAGCTTTGCTTCCTTGCCGCATTCCCGGCATGTCATATTCGGCATGGCGCATGCTGCACAGGGCATGGCGAACCGGCACAGGGCATGGAGCATGGGCATAGGGTTTAACTCTTTTACGCTATGCTCTCTGCTCTATGCGGTGTTGCCTGTTCCCGCTGTTCTCTGCCCTATGCGTCTCCCCTCATTCCACGATATCCAGTTTTATGGACAGGTCCCGGAGCTGGGCCGCTGCCACGCGCGACGGCGCCTCAGTCATGAGACAGATGGCCTTCTGGGTCTTGGGGAAGGCGATCACGTCGCGGATCGACTGGGTCCCGGTCAGGATCGCCGTGAGCCGGTCCAGCCCGAAGGCAAGGCCGCCGTGGGGCGGGGCTCCGTACTCAAGGGCCTCGAGCAGAAAGCCGAACTTCTTCCGCGCATCCTCCTCGGATATCTTGAGCAGGCTGAACATGCGGGACTGTACATCGGCGCGGTGGATGCGGATGCTGCCGCCGCCGATCTCGGAGCCGTTCAGCACGATATCGTAGGCCTGGGCCCGGACCTTCGCGGGCTCGCTCTCCATGAGCGGCAAATCCTCGTCGCGCGGTCCCGTGAAGGGATGATGCATGGCGTCGTAGCGGCCTTCTTCTTCATTCCATTCCACGAGCGGAAAATCGGTGACCCAGAGAAAGTTCAGCTTTGTCTCGTCGATCAGGTCCCGGCGCTTTCCCACCAGCAAACGGAGATAGCCGAGGGTGTCCGCCGTTATCTTCGCGCTGTCGGCGATGAAGAGCATGAGGTCGCCGGGCTTCGCTTCGAGCCGCGCGGCAATGGCCGCGATCTGGCCCTCCTTGAAGAACTTGGCGATGGGAGAATCGAAGCCGTTGTCGGTCACTTTGATCCAGGCAAGCCCCTTGGCGCCGAAGATCTTTGCCTCGTTCGTGAGGTCGTCCACCTCTTTCCGCGACAGGCCTGCCGTGCCGGGCGCGGCAAACCCCTTCACCACCCCGCCCATCTCAAGGGCCTGGAGAAAGACCTTGAAGTCCGTTGCTTTTGCGATGTCCGAAATGTCCTTCAGTTCGAGGCCGAAGCGGGTGTCCGGCTTGTCGGAGCCGTACCGGTCCATGGCCTCGCGATAGGTGAGGCGCGGGAAGGGAAGAGCGACCTCAAGGCCCTTGACCTCTCTGCAGACCGCGGCAAGCAGCTCCTCCATGAGGGATATGATCTCGTCCTGGTCAATGAAGGACATTTCGAGGTCGATCTGGGTGAACTCGGGCTGGCGGTCGGCCCGCAGGTCCTCGTCGCGGAAGCACTTCACGATCTGGTAGTACCGTTCGAGGCCGGCGACCATCAGGATCTGCTTGAAGAGCTGGGGAGACTGGGGCAGCGCGAAGAACATGCCGGGGTTCACCCGGCTCGGGACCAGATAGTCCCGCGCGCCCTCGGGCGTGCTCTTGGTAAGGAAGGGCGTCTCCACATCAATGAAACCGCGCTGGTCCAGGAACCGCCGCACGGTCTGCGTGATCCGGTGGCGCGTGATCAGGATATGCTGGAGGCTCGGCCTGCGCAGATCAAGATAGCGGTATTTGAGACGCAGGTTCTCCGCCACGTCCGTATCGTCCTCGATCATGAAGGGCGGCGTCTTTGAGCTGTTCAGGATCGCGAGCCCGGCAACGTGGACCTCGATCTCGCCCGTCGGCAGCTTCGGGTTCACCGTGCCGGACGGCCGGGGCGCGACCGTGCCCGTGACGGCGAGAACGTATTCGCTCCTGATGCCGCGCGCTTCGGTGTGGGCCCCGGGCGCTGTTTCGGGATTGAAAACCACCTGGGTGAGGCCCGACCGGTCGCGCAGGTCCACGAAAATGAGCCCTCCGTGGTCGCGCCTGGTCTGGACCCAGCCCATGAGCGTGACTGTTGCGCCCTGGTCCTTTTTCTTGAGCTCGCCGCAGGTGTGGGTCTTCTTCACGTATGCTCTGTCCTCTCGATCAATTTCGGTAGGTGTTCATACCGGCGCCTGAAGACGCGGGTTGCGCGGTCATGCAGCGCCGAATTCAAACCGTGCGATAATAGCACCTTGACCGGCGGGAAGTCAAGCGAGAGATGCCCCGGGGCCTTCACAAAAGGGCCGGGAACAGGCCTGCGCCTGCACATCGGGGGCAGGACTGAAGGGTTCAGCGGCGGCCTTTCAGATGTGCCTCGAAGAACAGCCCTATTCGCTTCTCGTAGACAGGGCCTGCGGCAGCGAGCGTTCCGCCGTGGTCGGCGCCGGGAACTACCCAGAGCTCTCGTGGCTCGCCGGCGGCCCGGTACAGCCGCCTGCCGTTCTCGGCAGGGATGAGCCGGTCGCCTTCACCTGCAATGATCAGCAGCGGCACCGGAGCGATCCCCCTGATCTCCTGTTCCGGTGAGATGGAGCTGACGCTCGTCTGGAAATACAGCTCATAGCCCAGAATGGACAGGTGCAGGAAGGGAAAGGCGGGCAGACGATAAAAGCCTGTGACCGCGTCGCGGGCCTGATCACGCAGGCTGGTAAATGCGCTGTCCGCCACAACAGCGGCAAAGCCCTTTGTGCGGGCAGCGCTCAGAATGGCTGCCGCGCCTCCCATGGAAAAGCCGTAAATGCCGATCCTGCCGCTGTCGATGCCGGGCCGCGACCGGAGGAACCGCAGGGCAGCGGCAATGTCCTTCTGTTCCAGATGGCCCAGCGATGTGCGCCGCCCGGTGCTGTCACCGTGGGCCCGGAAATCGAAGAGCAGCACGGCGAAGCCCCGATTCAGGAGCGACACGCCGAGCTCCGTAAAGTCGGATTTGTTCGCTCCCACACCGTGGCAGAGGACCACGGCCGGTACCGGTGCGGTCCCGCGGGAAGGCGTCATGATCCAGCCTGAGAGAACGATGTTGTCATCGGTCGTGAAGGAAACGGGCTCGTAGGCGGCACCATACTCGGACGGCGGGATATGGAGAGGATAGCGCGGCGGATGGGTGTTGGCGTAGACCAGGATGAAGGAAAGGGCGATGATCAGGACGATGACGGCGATAAGGATGTTCACGGCGGTCTTCATGGGATAAGAGGTCAGGGATATAAACACGGAAACAACCGTAGGCAAGGCTGTCTGAATAGGTATGACATCATGGCCTCAGGCTATACCATACATTTTCAATTTAAAATTTCCAACTTTCAATTGCGGCCAAAGGCCGCATTCCATCAATCCCACCACAGGTAAAACCCGTTCCGCTTTTTCATTTCCTCGACCAGCTTGGGCCGCGACCGGGCCCCCTGGTTCACCACATCGGGCGCGAAAGCATGGATGCGCAGGCTAAAGGCCTCAAGATCGCGCGGCGTCCTGGTGAACCGCGCCTCGACCCAGTTGGCCCCCGCCCCCGTGATGTCAAAGGGATGGACCCGGTGCTCTGTCCGAAGCCAGCTGATGATCTTCCTGGTGTCCGTGCCGTAGCTCACGCCTTCGGTCTTCTGCACGGCCAGGATGTCGTATTGGCTTGCGCCCTTGATGACCGTCACCACGTCGGGGACCTTCCCGTAGTTGTGCTCGCTCCGGAAGATCAGGTACCCCTTGCCGCGCAGCGGCTTGGCAAGATCAACGATCACCCTGTCGGCGGCCGTCGTGCGCACGCTGAATCCCACGAGGCGGTCCTTGACGGGCATCACGTCGCCTTTCAGGTTGTCGCAGGGCATCAGGACCGTTTCATGGAAGGGCTCCGCTGTTCCGCGCGCCGATCGTTCCACGCTTTCGATGACCGCATCGGGGAATCCCAGCTCCGCCCGCTGCTCCGCCGTGAGCGTCTGCGGCCGGTGCCTGAGCATCACCACCGGCGCCGGTGCCGTGGCATCGTGATGGTCAGCCTCGCCCGACGTGCATGCTGATGCCAGCACGGCAGCCAGCGCTGCCATGATGACGCCGTATCTACAGCCCATAGCGAATATCAAAGCGCCTGAACTCTCCTGTCGGCGGCTCCCACGAGACATCCACCGAGCTCACCCGCGCTCCCGGGGGGCCCTTATGGCACCAGGCCACGACAGCTTCGACCTTTTTCTTCTCCCCTTCGAATACCGCTGCCACCGTGCCGTCGGGCAGGTTCCTGACCCAACCGCCGACGCCGAGACGCACTGCTTCATCGCGCGCGCTCGCCCGGAAGAACACGCCCTGCACCAGACCATGAACAATTACGCTTGCCCGAAGAGATTCCATACTGTGGATCCCGAAAGAACAGCGTCACCTGTAAGGAATTGTACCACAGAAAGAACGGATAATGACCATTGAAAAGACATGAAGAATCAGAGACCTGCGAATACAGCTACCGCGGGAACCGGCCTTTACCCTTTTTTGCGCTGCTGCTGCCCCGCGGGCCCTTGCGGCTGTCGGGTTTTCGGCTGACCGGCCGCGCACTGGTTCCTTTTTGCTCATATTCACGGGGACCCCTGCCGACAGACCTGTCCCTGCTCTGCTTCAACACTGGCGCAGAGGACCGTGCCTGCCGGACCTGCATCTTCGGTGCGCTGCTCCTGCCCGCTGCGCCTGCCTTAGTGTCTTCCATGCGCGGCATGCTCTTTCGGCCCACGGGTTTTCGGCTTGCTGGCCGTGCGCCGGCCCCTTTTTGCGCAGATTGCCTGGGGCTTCTCTCGCCGGCCCTGTCTGTGCTCTGCTTTGCTGCCGGCGCCGAGGACCGCGCCTGCGAAGCCTTCAGCTTCGGCGCGCTGCTCCTGTCTGCCGCGCCCGCTGTCCCTTCTGCCAGGCTGCGCAAGAGCTTCACTTCCTCCAGCGTCAAATGTCGGTAGGCGCCTACGGGAATATCACCCAGGGACAGGCCGCCGATCTTCACGCGCTTGAGCCTGATCACGCTGTTTCCCACATGGTCGATCATGCGCCGTACCTGGCGCTTTCTGCCCTCATGGATCGTGATCTCGACCCAGGAGTTCGCGGCTTCCTTCCGGATCCGCCTGACCCGCGCCGGCGCTGTCCTGCCGTCGCGCAGGTACATGCCCGTCTCCAGACTGTTCACGGCCCTGTCGTCAAGCACGCCCTTCACCTTCACCAGGTACGTCTTGGGCAGTTCATAGCGCGGATGCGTTATGAGATGGGCAAAATCCCCGTCGTTCGTCAGCAGCAGCATCCCTTCGGTATTGTAGTCCAGCCTGCCCACAGGATAGACCCGCACCTTCACGCCCCGCATGAGGTCCTGCACGGTCTTGCGCTGCTCCGGGTCCGAAAGCGTGGTCACGTAGCCCACGGGCTTGTTCAGCATGATATACGTCTTGGGCTGCTTCGGATTGATCAGCTTGCCGTCGACCTTGATGTGGTCGTTCTCCGGGTCCGCCTTGGAGCCGAGTTCGGTCACCACCTGCCCGTTGACGCGCACGCGGCCCTCAAGGATCATCTCCTCTGCCGCCCGGCGAGAGGTGACCCCTGCTGCGGATATTATCTTCTGGATCCGTTCCTGCATAAGGTGGCCATTATACCCGCTGCAAGGGCGAAATACAAATGTATTAATAGATTGCCTTCAAGGCGGGAGATTGACCGGACAGGAATCCGTCATCAATCTATCGGCAATGGACAACGCCCGGATCTGACGCATGACTGAGAGCAAGAATCTGAGGAAAGTCGAGGTCGGCGGTAATGATGATGCGGCCTTGCCTTTTTGCCTCGTCGACAATTTGCCTGTCCT